>NZ_JBTHHI010000002.1:0-166938 GCF_054353835.1 Mycoplasma sp. 5912
TAGAGCAAACATAAATTAAAACTACCATAATTTCTTTAACATATAAAAATTCAATTTTGATATTTACTACAAAATATAGCATCATTGAAATAATTGAGTTTACACTGTATATAACTAAAAAAGATGCAAAAGGAAATCAAAATAAAACTAACGATACTATTAAAATTATCTCATATAATATAGCAAAAATAGGTATGATTAAAAAAGAAAGCAAATTTATATTTTTATTCATATAAATTATGAACAAAATTGATATAAATCATAATGCTAATGAAGTAATAATTTTTGTTTTAATTCTAGTTAACTTTTTTGTAAAAAGTAGTAGATAAGTTAAAATAAAGGTGATAAATAATCCAACAGATAAATTAATTTGATTGTTTAAAGCAATACATATAAATGCAGCAAAAAGATATTTATCAGACTTATCCTTGAAATATTTTTTATTTCTAGGGAGTATTTTAAAAACAAAAGCACGGTTAGTTGAAAAACTTCAGTTACACAAAAATCAATAAATTCCTATAACAAAAATTCTAATTCATTTTCTTTTTGTTATTTTCTTTAATATTTTATCAATTATCCCAAAATGTAGTCCACTAATAATAAGCAGATGCATAATACCAATTTTTGATGCATTATCAATTAACGATGATGTTTTATATGTATATCCAAATGTCATTGGGATCAAGGTTTGCTGGTAACCATCAAATTTTGAGTAAAAATTAAAAATATAGTAGCGAAAATCTCAGTTTGTAGCAGATGAAATATTTGTTGATAGGATTTTTTGATAACTTGTTTCAGCAATGTTTCCTTGCACATTGATAAATTGATAAATTGAATAATTATCATTATAATTTGAAATATAATACTTTAAATTTCAAAAATTTCGTATTGCTATATAGCTTTTATAAACACCAATTACTTGGAATGTGTTATTTACACCTAATGCATAAAAATATCTATATATAAGCATTTTAGATAATAAAATTACAGATAAAATTACTATGAAAATAAGCAGCCGAATTAAGTATTTTCTAAAAATATAAATCTGAATTAGTGAAATAATTATCCAAAAAAGTAAAATCAAAATACTAAATGATGATAAAACAAGATAAAAGAATGTTAAAACCAAAAATGCATTAAATGATGCTATTCTAGAATCAAGAAAGTTCTTAATTTTTCAATTGTTTTCTGGCCAATACCAGAAATTTTTGAAAGCTCGTCTCAAGTTGTTGTGTATCCTTTACTCTCTTTATAATCTATTATCTTTTGTGCATATGATTTACTTATTCCATAACTTGTTAATTGATTGATTGAATGCAAATCTTCTCAATTAAGTTGATGGTTTTTAAATGGAACATATATTTCTTTATTTTCAATTGCTAAATCATCTAATTTAAATGCAGATACATCTCCATCTGGTAATAGTTTTGTAATAAAGAATAACTGCCGATATGTTAGTGGACTAGAACTTTCGTGAATACCTGTTTGTTTTACTGCACCTTTTAAGATATATCTTTTTATCATTTCTTTTTTTACTGTATTTTGCTGTGGTGTAGCAAAAAAAGTAAAATAACTAAGTGTTCCAAGTGTAGCTGCTATCAAAATTATGCTTATTATATATTTAAAAATTTTTGCTTTCATATTTTATATATAGATTATTTTAAAAAAAGAAAGCAAAAAGAACAAAAAAAGAACTTTTTAAGAACTTGAAATTTAGTAAAATATAAAGAACAAGGAGATTTATGTCATTAAAAGCAGGTATTGTTGGACTTCCGAATGTCGGAAAAAGCACATTGTTTAGTGCGATAACTAAAAAACAAGTTGAAGCAAGCAATTATGCATTTACAACTATTGAACCTAATATTTCATCGGTTCCTTTAATCGATGTAAGATTAAAAAATATAGCTAATTTAGTTAATCCAAAAAGAATAGTATGAGCAACTTTTGATTTTGTTGATATTGCCGGATTAGTCCAAGGTGCTTCAAAAGGTGAAGGATTGGGAAATAAGTTTTTAGCTAACATTCGTGAAGTAGATGCAATTATTCATGTGGTTCGTTGTTTTTTAGATAAAAATATTATGCATGTTTCTAATTCAGTTGATCCAGTTCGCGATAAAGAAATAATTAATATTGAATTAATTTTAGCTGATTTAGAAACAATTAATAATGTGTTAAACCGTGTTGCAAAGAAAGCTAAATCAGGGGACAAAGATGCTATTATCGAGCAAAATGCCGCAATGAAAATAAAAAAAGCACTCGAATCTGAAATACCTGCTAGGGAAGTTGACTTAGATGAATATGAAAGTAAATTTATTAAAGGGTATCATCTATTAACTTATAAACCAATTATTTATGTTGCTAATTTATCATCTGAACAATTTTTGGATTATAATAATGATGCAGTTTATGTGAAACTAAAAAAATCTTTAAAAGATTATGAAAAACTTTTACCGATTTCGGTAAAAGTTGAATCAGAATTAACCGAAATCGAAGATGAAAATGAAAAACAAGAATTTTTATCACTTTATAGAATAAAAACTAGTGGATTAGATTTACTTACCAAACATGCATTCGATTTATTAAATTTACAAACTTATTTTACAGCCGGAGAATTAGAAGCAAGGGCTTGAGTGTTTCATAAAGGATGAAATGCTCCTAAATGTGCCGGAGTAATTCATAGTGATTTTGAAAAAAAATTTATTAAAGCAGAAGTAATTTCTTATAATGATTATATAAATTATCAAGGTGAATTAGGTGCTAAGAATGCTGGAAAAATGAGATCGGAAGGAAAATCATATATAATGCAAGATGGTGATGTTTGTCACTTTAAATTTGGTAAGTAACTTCTTTATGGGGGTTTTGTATAATGGTATTATAGCAGTCTCCAAAACTGATGATAAGGGTTCGATTCCTTTAACCCCTGCCATATCAAAATGATCAAAAAAACCTAGTTGTTGCTAGGTTTTTTATATGCAAATTCCACAATTCTTGGTTTATTAGCAATATCATTAATAATTTTGATGTCATATTTTCATTTTTGATGATTTCATCAGTTTAAATGTAACGGGTTGATTTCAAAAAATATTTTTGCTTCATTTTTTAAATATTTATCAGCTTTTTTAATAATTTGCTGATAAAAATATAAACCATTATTATCAGCAAATAAAGCATTATGTGGTTCAAAATTAAGAACTGATTTATCAAGTTTTTCGTTTGTTGATAAATAAGGTGGATTACTTACGATAACATCGAATTTACCTGTGATGCTATCAAATAAGTCGCAATTGATAATCTTGACTTCTAAATTATTTATCTTCTTATTTAAGTTACTTTGCATAATTGCTTCATCAGAAATATCAGATAAAATTACTTCTGAATTAACAAAATATTTTTTTAATGCTAGTCCGATAAAACCTGAACCACAGCATAAATCTAAAATTCTTAATTTAGCATTTTTAGGATACATCTTTTTCACATATAAAATTAATTCTTCGGTTTCATATCTAGGTATTAAAACATTATATCTCAGATCAATTTTTACATCAGCCATTTCAATATATCCGATTATTTTTTGAACTGGCATACCTTTCATAAGTTGTTGATCTTCAAAAGAAGATATGTTTTGATCCAAACCATATCTTCTTTTTTCAAGCAATAAATCTGCTTTTGTTGACATTAGATCCCTGCTTCTTTTATTTTTTCATTTTGTTCTTCTGCTAATAATGCATCAATAATCGCATTCAACCTACCTTCCATAATAGGCGCTAAGGATGTTGAATAACTGATGCGATGGTCAGTAACACGATCTTGTGGGTAGTTATAAGTTCGTATTTTTTCAGCACGCGCTCCTGAACCAGCAAGTTTTCTAAATGCTGATTCTTCGGCATGCTTTTTTTGAATTTCCAAATCATAAAGTTTAGATTTTAAAATTCGCATTGCAATCTCTTTATTTTGGATTTGTGATTTTCCTTCTTGACAAGATACTACAATTCCACTTGGAAAGTGTGTAATTCTAACTGCTGAATCAGTTGTATTAACTGATTGACCACCATTACCACTTGAACGGAACACATCAACACGGATATCTTCGGTTTTCACTTCTATTTCTACATCATCATCAATTTCTGGCATTACTGTAACAGTAGCTGTAGATGTATGAACACGTCCTTTTGCTTCGGTTACAGGAATTCTTTGCACACGGTGTACTCCTGATTCAAATTTTAATTTAGAATAAGGTTTTTCACCTTTCACAGCAAAGGTAACTAATGTAAAACCACCTGCTTCAGCTCCAATTGAATCTAATAATGTAATTTTCATATTATTTTGTGTACATCATTTTGAATACATACGGTATAAATCACCTGCAAAAATATTTGCTTCATCGCCCCCAGCTGCTCCACGAATTTCAACTATTATATCTCTGTTATCATTTTCATCCTGTGGAAGAATTAAAATTTTTAATTCTTCAGTTAATTTGTTCATTAATTCTTCGGTTGTTTGAATTTCAAGTTTAGCAAATGCCAAAATTTCTTCATCTTTTTCTATTGATAACATTTCTTTTGCTTGTGTATGATTTTCTTGAGCATCAAGGTATTTGTTAAAAACTATAACAATATCTTTAATTGAATTAATTTCTTTGCTGATTTTGTTATATTTTTTTATATCCGAAATAATTTCAGGTTTTTCAAGCGACTTTTCAAGTTCTTGATATTTTTCCTTGATTTGATAAAGTGATTTATACATTGTTTGTTCCATAGTATTTTTATTTTATCATAATTTAAATATAAAAGAACCAAAGCGTTCGCTTTGGTAAATTTATTTACGATATTTCGCTGGAACACCATCTAAGTTGATATGACAATATCCAAATGGATTTTTGTTTAAGTAATTTTGATGGTATTCTTCTGCCTTTGTATCATCACTAACAGGTAAAATCTCAATATAATTATCTTTACCTTCAGTTTCTTTAAATGCTTGATTTAGCTTTTCAAATTCAGCTCTTAGTGCAGTTTCATTAGTATATATCCCAACACGGTATTGTACGCCACGGTCATTTCCTTGTTTGTTTAATGAATAAGGATTAATAATTAATAAAAATAGTTTAAAAATATCATTAGGTGTTAAAACATCTGCATCATAAATAATTTTTACAGCTTCAGCATGCGATGAACCATTACATACTTGTCGATATGAAACACCTTCGCTACCACCATTAATATAATGAACACTTGTGCTTAAAACACCTTTGACTTTTTGGAAGAATGCTTCTACTCCTCAAAAGCAACCACCAGCTAAATATACTTCTTTGTTCATAATTTCCTTTCTGTATAAAATTATATATAAATTCTTTAATAAATAAATTTCATTTATTTCTTTCTTTGTTATGAAAATAAAAAAAATTTTCAAATTTTTGGTTTATCTTGTACAATAAAACAAAACAATGTAAAATTTTTTCATCTATTATGATGTTGATTCCTTGTTTGTTATAATTGCTCCGTATATATATATATATATATATATAGGTTGTGCTTTCACTAAAACCACTTGTATATAGGAAGAAATATATTTATATACCTTTTAAAACATAATAGAGGTTTATATGAATTTAAAAAAACTCAAAACCTTGCTAGTATCTGCATCAGCAGTTGGATTACTAGCAAGTATTTCAGCAACTGATTCACAACCAGCAACTAATAAAGATAGTTCTAAATCAGTTGATAACACAAATAACGATTCTCTTTATCAAATTTTTCCAGGTGTACAACAATCACAATATCAAAAAGATAAAGACTTTTTAATCACAAATGATGTAAATATCATTTTTGAAGAAGGAATTGATGATGCAACAATTGCACGTTTTGATGAAGTATTAAAACTAAAAAAACTGCATTATAAAGCAACACGCAGGTTTATAGCAGGTAAAACTAATATTTTAGTCGGAATCAAAGGTGATAGCACAGATGATTTAGTTGATAAAAAAGTTAAAGAAATAGGAATCAATTTAGATGATAGTTTAAATACTAAAATCGATTCATATCAATTGGATTCTAAAAAAGTTGATATCGACGGACAAGAAACTGATTATATAACAGTTATGGCTAAAAATTCCGATGCTGCTTTTTATGGAGCAACCACCTTGTGACATATCTTTAAACAACTTGATGGGAACAAAATTGCAAGTTTTGAAATCAAAGATTGAGCAGATGTTAAAACTCGCGGAGTTGTTGAAGGATATTATGGAAATCCTTGGAGTTTACAAGATCGCCAAGATTATATGAAGTGAGGAAGTTACTATAAACTTAATGCATATATGTATTCTCCAAAAGATGATCCAAAACATCGCATCAAATGAAGAGAGTTATATACACAAGATGAACTTGATCGTTTGATCAAACCGCTTGCAAAACTTGGTAATCAAACCAAAGTAAGGTTTATTTATACCTTACATCCATTTTCAGATAGCAGAATGACTATTGCAAACTATGATAGCGATTTGAAAGTATTGAAAGCGAAATTTAAGCAAGTTATCGATGCAGGTGTTCGTCAAATCGGGGTGTTAGGTGATGATTTTGGTAAACCATTTAAATCAGGTAATGATCAAAATGCTGAAACCCAATCTGAAAATCAACAAAAGAAATTTCTGGAAGATTTAGTTTCTTGATTAAAAGAACTTAAAAAAGATTATCCTGATTTAGTTCTAACCATACCTTATGTAGTTGATGAGTATATGGGTGATGGTCAAAAATATTTTGCAAGTTTTCCACCAGAAGTATCAGTTGTTATGACTTCAGGGGCAATTTTCGGAACCGTAAATAATGATTGATTAAAAAAATATGATCAAACATTATCAAATCAAATACAAACTCAAAATACAGATTCAAAAACAACTGCAAATATGGTGAATCCACCATTATTATGGATAAATTGACCAGTTAGTGATCAAGCCAAAACCAAACTGATTTTAGGTGGATACAAAAACTTTTTAAAACCAGATGTGGATGCTTCTAAGTTTTCAGGATTACTGCTAAATCCGATGCAACAAGAACAACCATCAAAAGTTGCTATTTTTGGTGGAGCAAACTATGCTTGAAAAGTTTGAAAATCCGATGCAGAAGCAGATAAAATCTGAGAAAACTCCTTTAAACATGTACTAAATAATTCCGAATTTGATAACGCAGTTTCAATTGCATTTAGAGAAATTGCAAAACATATGATTCATCAAGATCAGAGTAATTTATCTCCCCCACAACTACAAGAATCACAAAATATCAAGGATATAATTACAACACTGCAAAACAAATTATCTAATGATTCATTTACTGATTCAGATATCAATTCATTAATCGATGCATTTAATACAATTTCAAACTCTTTAAAAATCTTTTCATCTTCTACTTTAAATCCACAGTTAATTGCTCAAATGAAACCATGACTTGATTCTTTTAAAGAATTATCTGCTGGAATTACTATGTTATTAAATGGGTTAAAAAGTTATAAAAATGGTGAGCCAGATAACTTTATTGAATTTGCTAATGTAGGTAAAAATTTGATCGATGCATCTAAAAAACATAGTTTCGATTACTTAGGTAATCAGTTAAATGCTATTCCTGGTTCACAATACATCCAACCACTTGCACAAAAATTAATTGATTGAACCTTAAATAAAATTAATAATCAAACATTGCAACCTAGCAGTTTTACCAGTACTTTTATCACTGAAATGAAAGGTAAACAAGGAAACATCGATCCATCAGTTGTTTTTAATAAAGATAATACAACACAACTTATTTATACTCAATCTAACGACGCTAGTGCTGGCATCAAAGCAGGTGATTGATTTGGAGCAAGATTTAATCATCCTATTTCGCTACATTCTGTTTTTGTTAAATTTGTAGGGGCAGAAGGAAATCACTTTTTAACGTCTAAATTACAATATCAAATAAATAACAGTGACCAATGAGTAGATGTTCCAAATCAAACATCAATAAATTATTCTGATAATGAATCAACAGGTAAAGATATAAGTTTTAATACTATATATAATGTAATTGCAATAAGACTATATGATACAGAAGAAGCACCAAGAAATAATAAAAATTTACGTTTATTAGAATTTCGTGCTAATCCAGATGTAGCTGCAAGTGATATTGCATATACAGGGCTACAATTTAATCAAGAAAATACTACTATGCAATCAAAAGATGCTTATCAACCTGATGCACATAGTGGACCTGCTTATTTAACTGATAATAAATTATCAACAGAAGGATGATATTCTAATGCTAAAAACGGTCAAAATGATACTGTTTTCGTCGGTGACACACTAGGATTCAGTTTACCAAGCAAGCAACTTGTTACATCAATCCGAGTAGAACAAGCTTGATCAAAACCTGCTGATGCATTAAATGATTTTATTGTAGAATATAAAGATGAAAATGAAACAGACCCAAGTAAGCAATGAAAACAATTTGGAGCATTTCATCTTAATAATCAACAAATTCAATATATTTCAGGTTATGCTAATGCTAAGGATTTTAGATTTAAAGTAGTAGCACAACAACATGTATGATGAAGATTAGCTGATATTTCAGTATATGGACCAAATTATACCAGTAAGCAAAAATATCGTATTTCTTCAAACATGAAAGTTTATCAAGATTATAACTTAGACCATGTTTTGGATGCAAATGATCAAAGTTTCGCATGACTGTCACATTCTGATAATGGAAATGTGCAAAATAGTGATTATGTTGATATTGATTTCAAGCGTCCGATGCAAGTTGCATCCTTAAGGATTTTGCAAGAGAATGCTGATAAAGTACATAATATCGTTATTCAAGCAAAAAGAAATAACTTACCAATTGATTCAGATGTTGAAAATATCACTGATGCAAAAAATGATCAAAATATCAATATCCCCGATTCGTGGGGTATTATAACCGGGATTAGAATTAAATCAAAAGATAATTTGCAAACTTGATGAAAATTACATGATGTGTCATTTGTTGAAAAACCGCAGCCATCAAATAAATACTTATTCACCGATATCCAAAGTCCAAATCTTGTTACAGATAAAATTGATAATACATTTAAATTATTTAACCAAAATAACCCCGATGCAACCTCGAATATCACTGTTGCAAAGGACAAATTCATCGGTATTGATTTAGGTGATGTATATAATGTAGATTCAATAACAAAAGATATAACAAATCCAGATACAAATCTAAAACTACAATATTCATCAGACGGATATCAATGAACAGATGTTGAAAACACACTTAGTGCTCCAGTAAGAATGCAATTTGTGAGATTAATAAACAAAAAGACAGGCAATTCGGATACTAATTTATCAGTTACTTTTAAAAATTTACAAGTTCATATTATAGATTTTAAAACATTTGGATATTTAGTTTCTTCAACCATAGCAAACAATCATAACAACACAGATACAAGAAATTCAAATTATGCTTTTGATGGTGACATTAACACATCAGTTAGCTTTACATCAACACCTAAAAAAGATAATGAAATTATCTATGATTTAGGTCAGCAAATTGATTTAAAATCTTTACGGATTTATGCAAGTAAATCAACTTCAAATTATCCAAGAAATATAGAAGTTTTAGCATCGGCAACTAATGAAACATCTGCTCATTGAACATCGCTTTTTAGTATCAATGATACCGTCGATTCAACTAATAACTTAGCAAATGTGCAAGCAGGAACAGAAGATCCAAAATATCCAAATGCTAAATATTGAGGAAAAGATGATATCTCTACAAAAGCTAGATATATAAAACTAAAGATAACCAAAGATTATCCAGCAAATACATCATTAACAATTAATGAAATTTTAGTTAACAAAGGTGTCTATATCCCTGCCGATAACGATCCAAGGTTTGGAGGAGAAAATTACTCAGAAATTTCAAAAGATACCAAACCTGCTAATACATTAGATTCAAATTTAAATACATATTATGAACCTAAAAATGCTGCTGGTAAGTTAATTTGGTACATCGAAAAAGGTTATTTTGATAACCGTAATTTAAGGGTTGTTTCAGATGGCGATTCATATGCATCAGTTTATGTAAATATTCTTGATACATCTACAAATGCAGTAGAAAAGAAGTTGGTAGGTAAATTATTTACAAATATTGTTGCATTCAAACTACCACATCAAACAAATAAAGCAATTATATCTGTAGAAATTGATTGAGATGCAAGTAAACCTAAGCCAAAAATTACTGAGTTAATTGGTTATGATATTATCCAAACTGCTGAGACTGATAAAAATGCTTTAAAAACCTTAGTTCAAGAAAACATTGAATCAACTTATAACAATTGAACAAAAGAATCAAAAGCAAATTATGATGCAATTAAAGCTATTGCTCATGAAGCAATTAAGGATGATGAACTCTTAACACAAAAAACTATTGATGATATTAAAACCAGACTAGAAAATGCTAAATCTTCTGCTTTAACTAAAACAACTAAACAACAACAATTACAAGATATTTTAAATTCTGTATTAGAAAACACTGATAATGTAGTCTATACTCTTGATTCATATAGTAAATATCAAAACACTATTGATGATATTAAAGCAGCACTGAAAAATACAAATGATTTGACCGATTCTACTGTAACATCACTAAAACAAGCATATCAAAAAGCAAAAGAATCACTGGTTGTTTCTGATGTTCAACAACAAATAGCACAACTTAACATCAAAAATTTCGATACTATTAATAAGTTAGAATATACTGAATCTTCTTATAATTTGTTAAAAGAGAAATCAGATGCATTAAAAGCAGAGTTAAGAAAAACTAATCCATCTGCAGTTGAGTTAAAAAAACTTAATGATGCATATATCCATGCATACAAATCCTTAGTAGCATCAGTCAAAGGTGCTAAATTACTAGCATATAATGAGTATTTAGAAAATGATGCTTATGGATTTACAGATAAATATCAACTTCGCTTTCCTAGCTTATCTAAAAATATTGCTGATTTAATTAATCAACAGAGTGTGGTAATAAGTAACCCTGATGCTACTTCTGACCAAATTGATGAAGCTTTAGCATCGTTGAAAACAACTACTAATAAAGCAATTGAGCAAAGAAATCATTTGATTTCAAAATATCAACTTCTTACCAAAACACAAATTCCTAATACCAACAATATCTATACAACAGATTCATATGCTGATTACAGTCGAGTTTTTAATCAAATTAAAAATAATCTAATCGATGTTCAAAGAATTACTGAAAAACAAATCAATGATGCACAAAGTCAGATAACAAATGCACAAGATATGCTGAAAATTAATCCATCTAATTTAAATGATGCAAAAAAATATGCTCTAGCTCAATTAGAAAAATTAGATGATAAACAAGATTTTGCAAACAAAATTAATGCTTCCGATTTAACAGCTGATAAATTAAGTGAAATTTTAAAGCAAATTAATGATTTATATAATGCACAAGAAACCAAAAAATTACAAGATCAAAGAAATAAAACAAAAGCCTTAATTGATAAAATAAAAGACTTAAAGATAAAATCTGATTTAACTAATCAAATGTCAGATGCAGATAATATTATTGATTTACAAAAAATCTATCTTACAGCAGATGCACAAATAAAAGCAGAAGCAAAAGCACAAACGGACTTTGATATATATAAAGAAAATATCAAAGGAATTGCAAATCAAATCTTAGATTCAACCAAGAAAGGTCAATTCATCGGTCAAATTGATGCTGCTACTACTAAACAACAGCTAGATTCACTAAAAACTTTAATAGATAAAGAAATTAATGATGAAAAGCAAGCACAGCATGCAAAAGATGAAAAAGCTAAGGAGCAATTAGATCAAGCGAATTCAGATGTTGATGCATTAATCAAAAAACTTCCTGATAATCTGCAAGTAGCATATCTTAATAAACATGAGCAAGTTAAAAATAACATTAATGATGTTAATGCATTAAAAGATGAAGTTCAAAAGAAAATTGATGAAATTAACAAAAATCAAGAATCTAAACCTAAAACACCTAAAAATCCTATACCAACTGAAAAACCAGCAGAGAAACCTAAACAACAAATCAAAGCATCTAATGGTTGAAAAATAGCTGTAGGAGTTATAGTAGGAATTTTAAGTTTAGGTATCATTAGTGGGTTAACATACTATTTTATAAAGAAAAAACGTAAATAAAATAAGCATCTATGGATGCTTATTTTTGTGTTAAAATAACAATATGGATAATGCATTCAATGAATTTCTAGAATCAATAAACTTAGATTTATATCGCACTAGATATAAAAATATCAAAATTATGGAAGCAGATATGCCAAAAGAAATCCAAGCACTTGATACTATATATCAAGTTTATTGACATAATAATAACATACTTGATTTTGATGATTGATATTTAAATTATTATTTAACCGACGATATGAAAGCAAAAATTCTAAATTTCAATAAAAATCACATTGGATTATGCGAATGTTGTTTATTTAAAGGTATAGAAGCAAGGATATATCGAACCTGAGCATCAATTATTACATAAATTCAAGCAGGTTATTGTTGTCAAAGAGTTTTTGGTAAAGAAAATGTATTTCAATCAAGTGACTTAGATCGAGATGGTATCGATATTCTAATAGATTATAAAGCTGTCAAAATCGGGATACAAATTAAAAAGGAAACTGGTAGAAAAGAAATCAGAAACAGGATTTCATTAGCTAGAAAATAAAGCATTGCTAATAAAGTTATTGATATTTATTATACTGTGATAACTGATGAACAAGTTGAAAAATGTAAGTATGTAAAGAAAACCAAAGAACATAATCAAGGTGATTATAAAGATTATGCATATTTGTATGGATTAAATGGAGATAGTCCGTATTTAAAAAAACTAAGCAACGGATTTGTAATTTTTACACTTAAATATTTTCAAGAAATTAAAGATTTGATTGATAATAAAATTCAAATATTGTATATTTAGTTTATTTAATTAAATTTACAATATTTTCAGCAAGTTTTATATAATCAGGATTTATTTCAAATGATAAATAATTTCCGCCCATTTCTTTGGTAACATAACATTCGCTACCCGAACCACAAAACGGAATTAAAACATTAAATTTACAATCTTTTGGTCTTGATGCCATAATTAATTTACGAGTTAAATCCATAGGTTTTTGAGTAGGATGGATAATAATATCACATTCATCATGGCTTCTACGTTGCTTCGGATTGCAAAAAATATTATGTGTTTTACAGTAAAAATAACGCTCTTGCAATGCTTTTCCGCCTGCCAGAGTGGATATTTCAAAAACATCCTTAGGTAATGCTCCTTTTTCATGTGGGGTGTAATAGGATTGATAATTTGAATCACTGTTAAAACGACACTTAGTTGAAGTTCGCTTTTTACCAGCAGAGTTTTTTATAAAATTTTCTGTATATGGAACGCGAACATCATCAGTATTAAAGTGAGGTTTATCTTTTCAAAAACAAATTATACTTTCATGTGAACGCTGTCAAAATTTTAAACCTGGAGTAACTTTGTTAGTATAATGTCAAATTAGTCATCGTTGCTTTTTTAGATCTATTTGTGTTGAAATATGTGCTAATATTTCGCTAAAACCATAAATATAACCTAAACCATTTGGCTTTAATATTCGATAACACTCACTAAATCACTGCTTTGCTCAAGTGATATATTCATTAATATCCATTGAATCTTTATTATTACCAAAGTCTTTACCTATATTATATGGTGGATCAATAATAATTATGTCAGCTGATTCATCTGGGATATTTTTTAAACCATCTAAACAATCTTTATTTATAATTCGATTATTAAATTCATAAATTTTGTGCATATTTACTTTCTTTGGATAAATATATAAATTAACATTTGTATATTTATTATAATAATTCTGAAATTTTCATTCCTTCTATAAAACTTTGAATATATTCTCAATCTATTTTACCATCGGTTGTTTGTGGTAGCAGCAATAATGTTTGATCAAATCGCTTTGATTGTCAAGTTCTACCATAAGAAAACTTATAACGGTGCTGATCTAAAATTGTGATCAAAAACATTGCAGTATAGATATTTAAGTGTTTAGATCTTCCAATTGTAATAAATGAATTAGCAATAAAATCATCAGGATGATATAAACTATATCCACCTGAACCATCGCCCCCGGTGATAAATCCAATGCAATTTCCTTTGGTAACTAATTCTTCATCGTATTCAACTTTTTCTAAAACTCCGTTATTTGTCTTTTTAGCAGCAACATAATAAATATCATCGCCTTTTATTAATTGATGAGTTGTTTTTAATCTACCTTTTTCAAGTTTATATAGGTTATCAAAAACTTCTTTGATATTAAACTCTTTTCAACTACTTATATCAATTTTTTCATCTTTTGGATTATTTTTCAAATAATTTAACAGCTTATCAAATTTTTGTGATTTAGATATATATCAAATTAAATCAAAATCTGATATTTCTTTTTCAACTATATCCATTTCTTTTTTGATTTGAAATATCAAAAATTCTTTTATAGTTTTTTCAAAAGAGAATTTAGTTAAATTTGAATAATTTGTTTTTAGATGCGAATGCACATTTCATTCTGAATCAGGTTTAATAGATACACTGATAGCTTTGGATGTGTCAAAATTATTATTGAATAAAAAATCTAATAATTTTGCTTCATTTTCTGCATATTTATCAAATAAATCAATTCTTCCTTTTGCAGTGACAACTAAGCCATCATCAAAGTTATAAAACTTTACATCTTTTTTATAATCATGTGGTAGATGTGTTTGAAAAACTGCAATAGCAGTATATGTTGATGCATTTGGTTTAAATAAATCAGATGGCATATTAATAACATATTTTAAAGTATGTTTATTTAAAATCATTTGTCTACGATGAGGATCTTTAAAATACATTGATAATGGAGCAATAATTATTCCATATCTGCTGCAGTTATCTAACATCTTAGTTAAAAATGTAATCTCTTTTGGTGTAGGATTACTTGAACTTTCTTCGCCTGAATAAGGTGGATTTATAAAACCAATAGTTGGTTTAACTTGTGCAATAATTTGATCACTTTTTTTATCATTTATAGAATCAATGTTATAAATTCTAGATTTACCATCACCACGGAATAACATATTAGAAATAGAACAAATAAACATTGTCGGATTAATTTCAAAACCCAAAAGTTGATTTTCTTTTATGTTATTTATTTTTGCTTCTTTGTCTGGTATATTACTATTTTCAATTAAATCAATTAATTTATTCATTGCTGCAATTAAAAATGCACCTGTACCACAACATAAATCCATAATCACATCGTTTGCTTTTATATCAACAAGTTTTGTAAATAATGATGTGATATGTTTTGGGGTTAAAACGATTCCTTTTTTAACATTAGATACACCTGCATATTTTAAAAATTCTTCATAAAACCTACCAATAATATCATAGTTTGATTTAGAAGCAAATTGATTGTTAAACAAAGGGATAATATTATGTTCAATTTCTTCAAGTATTTTTATTAAGATATTAGTTTGTGAAAGTTCTTTAATTTGTTTATATGTTTGTATATAAGTTTTAAAAATTTCTATTTTTTCTTTAGAAATTCCTTGTGATTCCAAAATAGCTTGTATAGTGTAAAATAAACTATTTAAAATATCTATCCCTTGCTGTGCATATTTATATGTGATAGGAAAATTATTAAGATAGTTTTTAGGTTTATATAAAGATATCATTAACATTGATAAAATTACAGGGCGTTGTTGACTATCGAGATTTCTTAATAATTTATTTATTTTCTTACTTGATTTTGTAATATTTGCAATAGCAACTTCTTCATCAAAATCATAAAATAATGATAAGAATTTTTCTTCACTAACAAAATTATTAATTTGCTTTTGATGTAAAATTTCATTATTTGCTATTTTAAAACAATCAAAATAATAAGAATTTTGAGTTGATAAATCACCACTTGCTGCAATACCTAAAATTTTGTAATTGTCAAATAATGAGTTATTCAAGAACTTAGATAAATATCATTTTATCCCTGAAATAGCACCTTTTTTAATATCAGCATCATAATGATCTTTGATATTTGTTTTTTCTTCAACTAAAATTAATAAATTTGTTTTCTTATTAAAATAAATTCTATCCGGATAACCTGGTTGATTATTTTTGTTTTTTGAAGCAGTATTAAGAACAAAAAGAATGTTTTGATCTAATTTTTTGTTAGTCTGACTATCATCTCAATCAGAAAGATTGTATCCAAGTTGCTGTAATTTATCAGTAACTGATGGTGTTATATTTTTATCTTTTCGCATTATTACCTCATATAAGTCTCATATACAATTTAGATATTAATTATACATTATCTAACAAGGATATTTTCATATTCTTATAATTTATTGTTATTTAGAAGATGAAGATATTCAAATTTACATCATATATTTAATAAAGATAATAAAAAAAATAAACTAAAAAAGGAATAAAATTTTATCAAAATTTGATAAAATAAAATGTACTATATTTAGTTTGCTAATGTTATATTATGAATGAAAAATAACCATAAATAACTACATAAATTTTTTATGAATTTATGTTTATTTCTCACCTAAAAATATTTTAATCGGAGATATCAATGAAAAAGAAATTATTTTCTATTTTAGTTCCCACTTCTTCGCCTGTTATCTTTATTGCTGCATGTGCAAATACAAATAATAATGATGATTTCCCAAAGCAAAAATTTTATTTTTTAGATCCAGATGATTTTATGAATCTAAAGAATAAACTACAAAATGATTATCAAGCAAATAAAGAATTAATAACAAATAGAAATTTTATCGATAGTTTGTCAAAAAATGTTATTTATTTTAATGAACTAAAATCGCAAAAAGATGATGAGAAGTTAAGAGATAGTAATGATGTTAAAGATAAGTATCAAGAAATTATCAAATTCCTTAATTCTTCTTCTTTTGATTATAAAAACATAAATAATTATTTTAGTAATTTGCTTCATGATTTAGACAATTTAATTAAGAAAATTAATAAAGATAATGCTCAATCAGAATTAAGAAAGCAAATTACTAAAATTTTTAATCAAAATAATAATGATTCTTTTAATAATATCAAACAACAAATTTTTGAATCAATACCTAAAAATATTAACCTTTTTTCAAATAATGAATTTCAAAATAAACTCAATGAAAATTTAAAAACTTTTAATTCCAATTATAAGAATTTACAAAATTTAAGTAAATATAGTTTTAATAATGAAGTACAAATAAGTCAATCTGATTTTAATATTAATAATTTTATAAATTCTAAAAGTATGGATTTTAATTCTCTTAATCAAAAATTCAGTGAACTAAATCAAATTCTAAGCGATGAATTAACACGAAAACAGAAGATATTAGACGATAAATTAAAAAATTATCACAACGAAATTAAATCAATGAATATTGATTATAAATTTGATGCAAATTTAATCAATTATTTAAAAACTAAATCTAATTCTTTATTTGTCAATGCCCAAGATGAACAATTTTTATCAACTGTTAATTATATTAATCAGCAGATCAAAGAAATAGAAGAATTTAGAAAACAAAATTCCATTATTTTTAGTGATGTAATAAAAGTAGTTGTTAATAAATATCTTCATTTAAAGAATACTAATTTTGATTCATTAGCTACATTAAATGAACTAAAAGATGAAGTCAAAAAAGTTAACAAATTAATTACATCCTTTATTATCTTAAATAACTATCGTTCAAAAGATATTATTAGATATGCTGAAGCATTAAGTCAAAAAATAAATTCAAGTAAATTTCTAACAACAAAACAAAAAGATGTTTTATTAGATCAATCGAAAAACCTTGCTAATACCTTACAAGTTCAATATTTAACAAATGAAATAAAAGCACAAGAAAGTAATTTTGCTCAACTAAAGAAAGATTTTATTCGGCAAATAAATGCAAATAATCAATTTAGTACATCAATAAAAACCTATTTTAAAACTCGAGCATATAGCAAAGACAGTTTGCAAGAATTTAATGAATTCAAAGATTATCCATTGCAATTTATATTGCTCTTAGAAAATCTTAAAAATGAACTACAAAAAACCGATGATGCTATTTCTGCTAAACATGCAAATGCTAAAAAATTATTAGATCTCTTTTTATCTGATTCTGCGATATTATTTAGCAAAATTTATAACAGTGAATTAAATACCTTAGAAGACTTTGATGTTGAAAACATAGATACAAATGTTTTGAGATTAAATGATTTTTATTACACTTTAAAAAGGTTTAATGAAAAAAATATAGATATAAATAAAACATATGATAATTTATCTTCATTATTATTAGAACAAATAGCAAAACATAACACTGTTTCGCTTGCTAAAGATCCAAATGGATATGATGTTAATCAATATTTACATTCAGGTTCAATAAACTTAAATAACTATCGTGTCTTCTTAAACGAAGGCGATGATGATGTTTTTGATTTTGATGTAAGTAATTTAGAATTAAAACAAAATAATCCGAATATCCTTGTAGTTACATTAAATGTATTTTTAAAAAGCAATCGTTTTATTAAAGCAGAAATTAAAAAAGAAATACCTTTTTCTAATGATATTAAACCTTTTATAAACAAAATTATATTAAACAATCTCGATCAATTTTACAGTGTCGATTATGAATCATTATCAAAATTATCCTTGGATGAATTTATCAAACTTACTGATAAAAAGGTGTTTTTTAAACCCAGAATCAATGGGATCGAAAACTTCTTTAACTTTGATATAGAAAGTTATCAAAAATATCAAGACAAGCATCTATACTTTAAATTTAATGTACTTTTTAATAAACAAATCATTAAGACTGCTATTATCCCAACATTGAATACTGTTGATTTTCTTGAAAATAATGCACCTACATCTCAACAAGATGCTAAGGATTTAGCAGAAATTCAAAAGATATTAAAAGGAAGCAAAGAATACTTTTATAGCATCTTGAAATTTAAACATAATGCATATTATACACATGCACAATATTTAGCTTCAGATGCAATAAAAGCTTTTGATGATGTTTATGATTTACCAAAATTTGGTAAATATCAGATTTTTATCAAGGATGTAATCAATATAGATAATTATAATGCAACTGCTGATTTAATTTTATGATATAAAATTAATGGTAAAGAAGCGCCAATTAAGTTTTTAGGTGATTTATATGCAAATCCGATTCATATGATTAACTTTAAACTACAAGACTTTTTTGATATAAAACCCAAAAATGGTGACAATTTTACAGAAAGTGATTTTGATGGATATAAAGCAATTGATGCAAATGATGCCAGAATCTTTGATAACTTAAATGAAGCCAACATTCAGCAAGTAAGAGTCAATGGACAAGTATGAGGTAATGGTAATGTAAGTAATTATTTTAGTATCATCAATGCAAGAGATTTTATACAACAAAGACACTTTTTTACAGCTAGTTATTTCTTTAAAATTGAATCAGGAAGTGCTTCAAATAAAACAGATAATAAGGATTTATCGACATATATTCCATTTGGAACAGGTAATTATGACAAAGATGTAGTTATATATCCGATTAACAATAATGATATCAACCGTATTAGAAATAGATATTTTACTTATTATTATGACTTTAAATTAGTTGGAAAAAGAGGTTTAAGTTTTAGAATCGGTTTTATTGATAAGCAACATCAAGATCGCAGATATTCACCAAATCAAACTTTTACCTTAATAAACTTTGTCAATGATTATCAACAACTGCATTATCCACAAATAATGCTTAATAACCTTACTTATGATGATATATCGGTTGATAATAATAAACTTGTAAAACACACTATTTCATACTATCAATCACACCTAGATGATTTAAATCAAATTATCAAGATTAAAAGTAATAACGGAATTTTAACCTATCGCAACTTTGATTTACCAGCCTCAGAAATAAGAATCGATGAAATTCAAGCAATTGATGCAACATCTGCTTATATTCGCTTTGGTGTTAATACATTCGATGGAAGCAATGCTTCTGGTCATGTAAAATCATTAAGTTGATTTAAAATAAATGGTTTTAAAACAGAAAATCCAAGAATGCCACATCAAAATCCTGTTTATTCAAACAACGATGCAAATTCATTAAGAACAATTTTTAATGCACCTAATAATGTTCATCGCGAAAGGGTTCTTGAACTTTATTGAAAAGATGCATTGTGAAGTATAAACAAAGAAACAAATACAATTTTTTGAACACTACAACACAAAATTCTTGATCCGATGTTTACACAAAACACATCGAATCGTAAATTAATTCTTAGTTTCAACGGTGGAGCAATAATACAAAATGGATATAATATTAGTATTACAGAAAATCCTGCTTTTGATGTTGAATTTGATTATGATGAAATTAAAGAAAAGCAAATTGTAAATGTTGCTGTAGATGTAACTAAAAATAAAAAGAAATTTACATTTATGGTACAAGCAAGTTGAAATAATAATAATATCGATTTTGCCTTATGAACCAAGAATCCAGCAAATAAAATTATAATTGATCCCAGAAATGCAACATCATCGGTAACAAAAGAGCTATCTGGATATAAGTTTTTATTTGCTAATGGTGCTGCTACTTTAAAAGTCAAATATGATTCAACACAACAAATAGAAGATTTTCATTGAAATACTAATGCATTTGATTATTCAAAAATAATGGCTAATACTTTTAATCAACCTTATTTATTCTATAACAAACCTGAATATCTTTTTGATCATAATATCTATAATCCAAACCAAAATGTTACCTTTAAATTTCATGATGGGTATAAAATGCAACTTGAATCAATTCGATTAAAAGAATATGGTAAATACAGTGAATTAGTTCGTGCAATTATCGGTAGATCAATTGCTTATAGCCCTGGAGGAGCAATTGCTACTGCATCAATGCTTGGTAAGGTTAATAACGATCCAAACGATGGAAGATTTTATGTAATCACTAACCATCATGCCCAATCAAGTGGGATTTGAGATTTTTCGCTAATATCAGGTAAAAACTTATTCTTTAGAACTAGTGATATCACAATATCTGCTCCATTTTTACAAGAAGTTACATATGCAACACGTGGTCGCTATGGATGAACCGATTATACAAGTGCAGGTGGTAATGAGGCAACCACCATATGAATCGGGATTCAACAATATAACAATAATGGTGATCCACTATTAAACACTAATCGTACCCCTGAACGACTCGATGCTACTATTATTATTGTAGATATTAATAAACAAATTGCAAAAGCAAGAAACGAAGGCAAATTTGATTTAGCCTTATATTTAGAAAACTGATTTAAATTAAATAATGCAAAAATTAATTACACCTGAAAATATAACAATATGAATTCACCTGTAACAAAAGATGTTGCATCAATTAGTTATCCAAGAGCAAATCAAACAGCTATTTTTGATCACCGTCCGGCTCGATACTATGTTGATTCAACATTAGGGATGGATGTTGGATACCAACAAAATTATGCTCCATTTTACTCAGGTGCTGGAGCATCCGGAACTGGTAGATATATCGGTGATGATTCATTTGCTACCTTATGAAATTCTGGTGTTGGTTTTCTCTACTCGGTAAGTTGAAACTATGATGCATTAAATTACAACTATTTTGGAGTTAACTGAAACGGTGAACACCCATTTGAACTTAAAAACAAACACTCATTTGCTTCTCAAATTATTCGTGCAAATGCAGTGAATCCAAACAAATATGCTTTGCCTTGGTTTATGAAGCAAATAAAGGAGAAATAATGAAAATTCGTAAATTTAAAAAACTATTTCCATTTCTAGGACTTTCTTCTTTATTTTTTGTTTCTGCTTCGTATACACAAAATCATACATCGCATGTTAGTTATAACATTGATCCAGAAGTTAAAGAAATTAATTATTTATACAAAAATTATGTTTTAAACAACCAAATCAACTTGGTTGTTGAAGATGGTATTTCTAATGGTGCTATTGATTTATTGCAAAATTCTTTTAAAACTAAGAATTTTCAAGTTTCCTTAGACAAACAAATTGAAGTTGGCAAAACTAATATTCTTATCGGAAATTCAGGTAATTCTGATAAATTAGTAGATAATATGATTGCAAATGATATTGATTTTAACAATGATATTCAATTTAAAAATGATGCGTATTTATTAACAAGTAGAGATAATATCATAACTGCTTTTGGTTTTAAACAAGGATCAGAATTTTATGCAGCCGCAACATTTACTCAAATCTTTAACCAACTACAAAACCGCACCATTGAAAGTTTTATCATTAAAGATTATTCAGATTACAAGGATCGCGGAATCATTGAAGCTACAGAAAATAACAACTGAAGCAATAATGAACGCTTTAAATACCTTGATTATGCTCAAAAACACAAACTTAATATGTATTTTTATGGTAATTATTACGATCAATACCTTAATTCTGATTGAAAACAATTATATGATGATAAACAACTTAATGAATTTTTAATTCCTTTTGTTAATAAGAGTTTAAAATCTAACATACAACCTGTTTTTATTTTCAATATATTTAAAAACAATAAGATGACTAGTGAATCATTAAGTAGTGATTTTGAGAACTTCAAAGCAAAAATACAGCAACTAATTGCTAATAAAATCACTAAATTCGGATTTATTATTAATAACAGCAGCGAGATAAATTTAAACATATACCAAGAGTTCTTTAGTAGATTTAACAATTGATATCAAGGCTTACAGATAGATAATAAAGATATTTATATCTTACTTGATAACCTTAATATCATCGATAACTTTGCTAATAATGTTGCAAATTCTGCAGCTGATGTAACAAACTTTTTTGCAAATATTCCGAATGATTTTAAGATTATAACGACCACAAAAGATTCATATGATAAAGATTTTATTGATAATCTTGCTAATTTAATAAATAACAAAAATATTATTTTATGAAACAATTCTCTAAATTCAACATCTGCTCAAAATAACTTTGATCTCAGTGGATTTACAACTAATATAGATAAATATAAAAATATTAATGGGATTTTATTAAATCCATCATTATTTTTTGAAAATGCACAAATTCCTTTATACATGTTAAGCAACTACTTGTGAAATGCTAATAATGCTGATTTTAAACAACTTTATAACACTGCTCTTGATGATATCATCGGTAATAAATTAGAAAACAAAGAACTTATCAAATTATTCAAAGATTTTGCTTCCAATATCTTTATAAAGGATCGAAGCAATAATACAGATATAGAAAGTAAACTAACAAATTTACAAAGTTTATTATCTTCTCAAAAATACAATATTGAAGATGTTTTAGATATCCAAAATTATTTTAATTCATTAAATGATAATTTAAACAAACTTGTAGATTACTATTTTCAAAATTCATTTATCACAACTTTTTCTCCTTGAATTAATGCATTTATCGACTTAAATAATGCTCTTATAAATTCTTTGAATGCATTAATTAATCTTAAAACTAATTCAGATAACCAGTTTGCTAATAACCTATTTTTAGCACATAAAAACCTTATTAAAGCAAATACTAAACATCAAATTAATGTAAATCAAACAACAATTAATCCTCAGATTAGTCCTAAAATTTTACAACCTTTTATAAATTATCTTTTATCTACCTTAGATGATATCCAAAATCAAAAACTTCATTTTCATCAAACAACTATAAATGATGTACAACAAACATTTATAACTAGTCGAACTGATATGCCAAATACTGGTGCTGGAAATATTTTTGATCCACAAAACAAAGATCAAATGTTATTTACTAACCCTAATAGAATTAATAAAAATGACTATTTTGGTGTTGAGTTCTCTAAACCATTAACTTTAAATTCTATTTATATACAAATGAAAGATGGGCGCAATCATTTCTTTTATTCTAAATTACAATATCGATCAATTAATGGTATCTGAACAGATGTTAATAATCAAATTTATCAAAGATTTCATGATAACATCGAACCTATTCAGTTAAATAACTTAAATATCAAAAATGTTAGTGCTGTAAGACTTATTGCAACACAAAATAACCCCGAAGAGGCTTGATTAGGTATAACAAACTTATTAATTAACCAAGAGCAACTTGATGCAAATAAAAACAATCACAATGATTATACCGAAGATACAACCGATGAATCAAGCGATTTATGAAAACGCGAAGGAAGCATCGATTCAATTAAGGATGATGATTTTAATACCAACTGAGCATTTTCGGCACATAGTAATACATCGGCATTCTTACAAAATCAATCTGTTGCATTTATGCTTCCAGAAAAAAGATTAATAACCAGAATCGATTTAATCCAAGGACAACCTAACGGTAGAGATCGTCTAAGTAACTTTAAAATAGAATATTATGATGATGCATCGCATTCATGAAAACTTTTTAGTTCAAAAAATGATTATGGTAATTCATTTAACATCCAAGCTCATGGATATGCAATAACTAACAAATTTAGATTTGTAAATAACACTACTGTTAATAATTCTTGATGAAGAATTACTAGATTAAGGGTAGGTTATGATAACCCAAATCAAAAACAAGTTTTAACACCAGGATTCGAAGGAACTAGAATTTTAGGCCGAGAAAATGTTAGAAGTTCAAATCAAAACAATTCTATTGGTTTTATTACTGATAAAACTGAATTTACTTCAGCTGTTTTAGCAAATGATACAAATAACGGTTATATAAATGCAAATCAAGGTTTTAAAGTAGATTTTAAATATCCAAGTAAAGTTGCTTCAATAAGTATCTTACAAAATCCTAATAATAAACTTTCAAATGTTAAAGTTCAAGGGATTTTAAATGGAGAAACTGTTAATATTTTAGATAATGTATCTTTAAATGATGATTTGACAAAAATAAATTTACCTATAAATACAGGTATTTTGACCGGAATCAAAGTTTTATCAACTCAAAATACACAGAGTTATTGAGAAATAAAATCTTTTGATGTCGAATTTAATGGTGATAATACCAATAAGTATTTATATACATCATTAAAAAATTCTAATAATATTACAACTTCTGAATATAATGGAACATTTAGATTATTTTCTTTAGATACTCAAAGTCAAAATCATAATTATCAACTTAATAAGGGCGATTATATTGGAATTGACTTAAAGAAAAATTATCAAATAGCAAATATCGACTTATATTGATCTGAAAACAAGAATATCAGTTTGCTTACATCGGTTAACGGTATTGATTGAACTGAATATAACCCAAATACTGCTGCTAGATACATAATTTTATTTAACAATAGCGATAAAATTGCAACTGCAGCATTTAATCATATGGTTATTTACACACAAAACCAAGAACCTTTTGGCAGATTAATTGACACTAACATTAGCAATAATTCAACCGATACTTTCAAAACTAATGCTGCCTTTGATTCTGATTTTAATTCTGTTGTTAAAATTAGCAAAAACTTACGCAGACGCGACTTTTTAACCTATGATTTAGGTTCAAATATTAATTTACATTCAATAAAAATCTTTTCAGATTTGAATAATATCAACTGATTAAGAAATGCAGATATCCAAGTGTCAAACGATAATATAAATTGAACTACAATCTATTCAACACCAACTTATGATACTAAATTTACCTTTAATAAGTTATCTGATACAGATTATGGGTTCTATGATGCTAAATATCCAAATTATCGTTATTGAGGTGTAGATAAATTAAATATAAATGCCCGTTATATCAAAATCTTTATTAATGATAACTATCCAGAAAATCACGGATTAAACTTTAACGAAATAGTTATTAATGATGGTAAAAATATTTTAAATAATAAAATCGAGGGTTTTTCTGGAACAAATATAGATTCACAAAAAGATTATGGTGTTTTAAATCTACTTGACCAAAATTTAGATACTTTTTATAAACCTATTTCTGAAAATGGCAGCTTAACATACGATTTTAGTTATGATACATACACAAACAAAAATCTTGAAATTTTTGCTTTAACCCCTGCAAATGCACAAGTATCAGCAACCATTTATGATGAGCAAAATAAAACTAAAAATACCGTTATTTTAGGCAATTTACTTGCTTATAGCACCGGATTTATTTTACCTACTAATGAACATCATAAAATAATTTCAATCAAGATAAGTTGAAGCAATTTAATACCACAAATTTCTCAAATTGTCTTTGTCGATAAACCCGATACACCAATCAATGTTGATAAATCCAAGTTAGAAAAATTACTTGCAGCAAAAGATGTTAATTATCCAAAATGAACTAATGTAGATATGCAAGCATATGATGAAATATTTGCTAAAGCACAATTGGCAAATGCTTCGGAATACCTAAATCAAGATACTATTAATTATATGATTTTGAAACTTAATAATATTATTTCAAATGCTCATACAAAAGTGGATTTAAGCCAATTATCAACATTAATTTCTAATAAAGTTGATAATAGCCAGCATCAATATACAAACTTATCATATGAGCAATATTTAACTATCTATAACAAAATTTTGGATATTATTAATAGCAAAACTGAAATATCAATAAATGCAGCAAATGATTTGATCAATCTTTATAATCAAGCAAAAGATAATTTAAAAAACTCCATTTATAATCAAGAAAATGTTCGTTTAGATTTAAGGGAATTTAAAAATTTAAATACCAATATTTATACAAAAGAAAGTTTAAATGAACTTAAGGATGTTGTTGATAATATTAATCAACAATTAAGTTTAAATACAAGTGAACAAGAGTATAAAGAGTTAAATAATACGTTTATCGATAAATATCAACAACTTAAATATAACCAAAATGGTAATAGTATTCAAACATATCAAAACAGTATTAAAAATAAATTTATTGATATTTTAAAAAATCAGTGACCAAATTGAATGCAGTTATCAAAAGATTTAAATAATGAATTTATAGTTAAAGATGCAATAATAACTGATCCAAATACATCACAAACTGCAAGAGATATTAATATCAATTATCTAAATAACTTGTTTAACAAATTTACACTAGATAAAAGTAATCAAATTCATTCATTGCAGCAAAAGTTATTTATCAATCCGAACTATAAATATATTTTTTCAAATGATGTAATAAAACAAATGGATGCTTTATCAAAAGATACTGAGAATAAAATTAAAAATAATACCTTAAAATATGATGATATCGAAAAGATACTAAAACAATTAGATGTTTATAAAAGTAAAATAGACAAAGATGGTATAAATAAATTAGTGGAAGAAATTACTTTTTCGGATGAGAAAAAACTTTATTATAACATTGTAAAAACTAGAAATTCATCAGAACAATTACTCGGGATAATAGATGCTATTAAAAGGGTAATAAATACCGACAATAAAATGATGAATGATTTAGTTACTCTAATCAATAAAGTAAATGATTCAAAGAAAAAATCAGAATTTTTAAACAAAAAAGCTAATATACATACTGAATTACAATGAAATAATCTTTTAGATGATGTAAATAGCCAAATTATCAGAGAAAAACCTAATAATTTCTTGAATATTGGTTTACCGATTATTCTTGCTCTAATAATTACACCAACTATTTTATTTACCTACTACTTTGCTTATAGATATTTTTCAAAGAAAAATAATTCAAAATCTAGAAAATCAACATCCTAGGATGTTGATTTTGTGTAATTGTCTTGTGTATTAGCAAAGGTTTTGATAAATGTAGTCGATTACCTTGTCTATATTGCTTGTATCAAAGAAATTAATTGCAAATTCTTTTAAATTTTCAGCATTTTTAAGAATACTCTTGATTATATTTTTTTGTTCTAACTCAGTTCCGACATTTTTCTTTAAGCAACTGTGACAAACAGGACATAATTTCACCAGATTATCTATGTTATCTAGCATCTGATTATTAGAAAGTGAAATATTATGATGAATTTCAAAATAATTTCTGCTTGTTTTTCTGTGCATAAAAGTTCTATGTTCAAGTGGATATCGATTGATGCACCCATAGCAAACATCAGGAGTATTCAACAAAATGTAAGATACTAATTGTCTGTTACGGTTTACTTTTATATCTAGTGATTCAGTTTTAAATAATTCATTTCTTAGTTTTTTAACATCATATGATGATAGATCTTTATCTAAAACCAGTGAAATAGAGAAATCAATTACAGAATTTAATTTATTAGGTTTATTCTGATATGACAACTGACATTCAATGAAATTTAATTCATCTATTTTTATAGCTTTACCAAACGAATAATTACTTAAAATGATTTTAAATTTATAGTTATTTATAATTCCGATCTGATTTATATATCACTTTAAATTAATTCTTAATTGTGTGTTTCGTCGATTAATATTTTCAACAAACTGTTTTGTAGTTGTCTAAAATTGATATTCAAAACTGATATTGGAATATTAAATACATCAGTTAATAATTTGATCTTATTGAGCTGAAATTTACTGTTATAAAATAAATCAATACTTAAAAAATTCAGCGATGTATCTATGCTACCTCTACTTTCAAAAAATCCTCTAATAAATCATTTTTTAGGTCCTGTTATACTTTCGCTTTCATTAAAATCTGATGTTTGAAAAATCTTAGAATATAAACGATTAAAAAGATTATTTTAAGTTAAATTTAGATCGTTTTGTATTAACAAAATAGCTTTTTCTTTTCCATTGAAAGCAAAATTAGTATATTTATAGTTTTGTATATATTTATGATAATCAATTCAGTTGTATCTAGTATCAAGGTTTTTGATAAATTGTAGATATTGATTAGAATACATTAAAAATTCTTGCTTTGATGAATTAACTTTCTTGGATTCTTGATATGAACTAACAGCAGCAAAGTATTTATTATCTTTTGAAACTAAAATTCTACTCATTAACATCCCGTATAAAAAAGGATGAATATCTTGATCTAATAACTTGCTAACCTTTATCATCAAATAATCTCTTTTCTGCTATCTTATAGTATTTTTCATCAATTTCTATTCCAATAAATTTTCTATTATTTTTTATCGCCGCAACTCCTGTACTTCCACTCCCCATAAATGGATCTAAAACAACATCATCTGTATTTGTATGAATATTTATAATTTCTTGCATCAATGCTAAACTTTTTTGTGTCGGATGTTTACTTCTTTCATTTCCTGATACAATCGGGAAAGAAAACAAGGATCTTAAATAGACTTTATCATCTGGTTTATTAAAAACCCATTTTGAACCTTTTTTAACGGCTCAGATGGCAAACTCCATATCTTGCACATAGCGACGCTTGATGTTTCTGGGCATCGGGTTATTCTTTTGTCAAATTAAAACATCTTTAGTTATAAATCCTACCTCTTCTAATTCTTTTATGATGAAACTTATATATTTATACGAACAAAAAAACAATAAAACTTCCATTTTTATTAATTAGCTTTGAATAAGGTTTAATCCAAGAAAACAAATCAAAATCGATATCTCATGATCCAAAATATACCCCTTGTCGCTGGTTATTCAAGGTATTGAAATTATGGTTTGTTGATATATTATAAGGGGGATCACAGATAATGTGATTAACTTTAATATTCTCTTTTTTAAGCTGATTTATCATCTCATATGCATCAGCATGATAGATTCTAATTTTTTCTTGCATTAATTTCTTCCATTTCTAAATCAATATAATCTGCTATCGCTTTAGCTAGCATTGGAGGAACTGCATTACCTATTTGTCTGCAGATACTTGTTTTAGGACCATAAAAAATAAAAGTATCTGGAAAACTTTGGATTCTGGCTGCTTCTCTTGGAGTAATAGCACGATTTAATACCGGATGTGAATTTCTTCCATTTGATGGAGTATCAAAACGGGTATCAATTGTGGGGGATACATCATTTCATTTTAATCTTGCTCATGTAGTGTTGAATTGTTGTTTACCTCATAGGTGTTTAGGTAAAAAACTTTTATCCCCTTGCTCTGGTATCATAGCAAGTTTTTCTAAAGCGATATTTGAATGTTTAGTTGCAATATGATTATACAACTTATCTCCTCTTAGATTTTTTTGGTAACTACTTAGTGGTTTATATAGATACTCACTTTGAAAACTGCCTTCACCAGAATTCAGATAATTTAAATCAGAAATAGCATCATAAACACTTATGTGTTTATCAATATTAGATTTGGGGAGCAAAATCTCTTTATCTTTGCATCCAATAATAATTGCACGTTCACGATTTTGTGGAATCCCAAAATTCTTTGCATTTAAAACTCCATAAGAAACATAATAACCTAAATCAGTAAACATTTGATAAATTTGCTTAATAAAATATCCTTTCTGTGCATTCAGTAGATTTTTAACATTTTCAATGATAAAAATCTGAGGACTTATATTCTTTACAATATCAAAATATTCTAAAAATAAGAAATTTCTTGGATCATCAAATCCTAAATTTTTTCCTTTGAGACTATATCCTTGACATGGAGGGCCACCGATAATCATATTAATATTAACATCTTTTGATTTTTTGATTATCTGTTTTTTGATATCTATATTAGATATATCACCACAAATAACTTCTGAATCAGGAAAATTATTTTTAAAAGTATTAGTAGCATTTTGATCAAAATCTACTGCTATTAATGTTTTAAAATTAGTATTTTGTTCAAATCCCAATGAAAATCCACCTGCTCCACAAAATAAATCTAAGATTCTATACTTCATTTTTTTCCTTTATTTTTAATTATATCTTATTTTAATCATTGATTCTTATAAATAAGATAAATTGCTAAAATTTATCATTTTTTATGATAAATATTTTGCTGCTAATATAGATATTTTTTCGAAAATGCTATAATTACTCCGTATATATATATATATATATAAGTTGAATGATTTTACTTATATATAGTCTCAATATATTTATATACCTTTAATATTTATTCGAGGTAATATGAATTTAAAAAAGAAAGTTAAAACTTTACTTGCTGCTGCCGGTAGTGTCGGTTTGATAGCAAGTATCTCAGTTGGTGTGTCAGCTGGTTCACCAGCAACATCAAATAATACTACATATGAAATTTACCCTGGAGTACAAAGCATTACATATCAAAATTCAAATTTTTTAATCTCTAATGATGTAAATATCGTTTTTGAAGACGGTATTGATAATGCAACCATAAATCGCTTCAAGGAAGTTTTAAAACTCAAAAATCTTACTTATAGTCAAACTCGTAGAGTTATCCCTGGTAAAACAAATATTTTAGTAGGAATCAGAAATGATTCTGATAACTTGGTTGATAACCAAGTTAAATCACTTGGAATCACCTTTGATACTGTATTAGATTCAAAAATTGAATCATATCAATTAGATACCAAATCAGTAAAAGATAGCAACTATACAACTAATTACATTACATTAGTTGCTAAAAATACCGAGGCAGCCTTTGATGGTGCTACCACTTTGTGACATATCTTTAAACAACTTGATGGAAGCAAAATCAGAGACTTTGAAATTAAGGACTGAGCTGATGTAGCAACTCGTGGAATTATCCAAGGATACTATGGTGATGGATGATCATTAGATGCTTCTAAAGATTATATGAAGTGAGGAAGTTACTATAAACTTAATGCATACTTTTATGCACCAAAAGATGATTTAAAAACAAATACTCAATGATCTACATTAAACACAGTAGATGAATTAACTAAAATTAAGGATTTAGCTTCTACATCTGCTGCAACAAAGGTAAGTTTTATTTATACATTAAATCCATTTGTAGGAACTGATGCATTTACCAAAGCAAACTATGCAGAGAAATTTGAAAAACTTAAAGCTAAATTTAAACAAGTTATCGATGCTGGTGTACGTCAAGTTGGATTAGTTGCCGATGGACCTAATAAACCGTTTGAAAGCACCCGAAGTACTAATATTACTCATAATCCTGCTCCTGCTGCACAAGCAACAGACTCTGTTTCTGAAAACAGTTCAGGGCAAGCTGCATCTGGTGCTGTAGCAACACCAGAAAACAACGATAGTCAAACACAGCAAAAGAAATTGCTAAGTGATTTAGTTGCTTGATTGAAATTAGAAAAACAAGTTTATCCAGATTTAAATGTTACTCTTCCATATTTAGCTAATGAATATTCTGGTACTGGAGAAGAATATTTTAAAGACTTCCCATCAGAAGTTCAAGTAATTATGGGTGGTGGAAGTGAACGAACTGTAGATGATACATTTACTAACTCATATATCAACCATACTAATTCTTCAGATTCATCTAAATCATATACATTGAACAGTCCGATTCTTTGAGTTAATTGACCGTATACAGAAACTACACAATCTAAATTAATATTAGGTGGTTATAAAGCATTTTTAAAACCAAATCCAGATACTACTAAATTTACAGGATTATTTTTAAATGCATCTCCACATGAACAAGCTTCAAAGATTGCAATGTTTGGTGGAGCAAACTATGGATGAAAGAAATGAAAAACTGATGATGAAATTAATAAGGTATTATCTGCAGCATTTAAACATTCAATTAATAACTCAGAGCAAGATTCACCAGTTTCTTTAGCATATAAAGAAGTAGCTAAACACCTTGTTAACAAAGGACAAGTTTTTAGTCCAGAACCAGATTTAGATGAATCAGCAAATATCCAACAACCTATAAATACATTAGTTCAAAAACTAAATAATGATACTGTGACAGCAACAGATGTAAATCCACTGATTCAACCTTTTCAAACTATTTTAGGTTCTTTAAACACTTTATTAACATCAAAAGATATCCCGCAACTTTTAGTTGAAATCAAACCATGATTACAATCTTTCCAACAACTTACTAAAGGAGTTTCTTCATTATTACAAGCCGTTATTGAATTTAAAAATAATAACAAAGATGAATTTGTACAACTAGTGCAAGCTGCAAAAGATGTAATTTATGATGCTCGTAATCATTACAAAGTAGTGTTATCTGGACAATTAATCCAAGTAGAACCTGCTGTTCAATACATCCAACCACTTGCTGATGTATTAATGAACTGAGCAGACAGTAAAATTGATGGATATACTTTACAACCAACTACACATACCACTACATTTATAACTAATATGCAATATCCATCAGGTTCTACAAACCTACAAGATGCTTTCAAACCATTTAATACTAACCAAATTATTTATCAAAATTCACATGATGGAACAATATCTACTCTTAAAACCGGTGATTACATCGGTGCTAAGTTTAGTGAACCAACTACATTATGAGGGGTTCATCTAAGATTCTGAGCAAATAATCAAGATTATTTTCTAACTTCAAATTTACAATATCAATTAGCAGGTTCTACTGATTGAAATGATATAACATCATATACTTCACCTAATAATCAAACTACTAATATTTCTTATACAAATAATGATGTATATGGAAAAGATTTTATTTTTAGTCCAATTGATAATGTAATTGCAGTGAAATTAGTTAATAAAGAAACAGGTAATGGACGAAAAAAATGGATGCGTTTATTAGAATTTCGTCCAAACCCACAAAACCCACAAAAATATTCTAATGTAACATATAATTCTACCAATACCACTTTAATTAATAAAAATAATAATACTACTAATTTAGCTGATGGAAATAAAAATACTGAATCACAATTTTCAAATCCACAAACTACTTCTGGTTCAAATGATAATAGAATTTCTGAAGGTAAAACCTTAGGTTTCTCTTTAAATGCACAACAAGTAGTAACTGAAATCCAACTACAACAAGGATGAACTACTAATACCGATGTCGTATCATCAATCACTGTTGAGTATAAAGATCCATCTGATTCTAATACTTCTACTCAATGAAAACAATTTGGTTCAACTACATTAAATACTAATAATAACAACTCTAATATCCTAGCAATCAGTGGTTATGCAAATGCACAAGATTTTAGATTTAAAGTAAATTCAACTACAAATCATTGATGAAGAATTAATGATATCGCTGTTTATGGACCAAATTATAAAGCTAAACCACAATTATCAATTTCTTCAACCTTAACACCAGATCGTTCAAGTAGTTTTAATAATGCACTTGATTCAAATCCAAATACTGTAGCAATTATCGATCATGCTGCTAGTGATAAAAACATCCAAGCAAATGATTATTTTGATATCGAATTCACTCGTCCGGTGCAACTATCTACATTGAATATTAAACAAGATCCAAATGGTTTAGTTCCAAATCTTATTATTCTTCCTAAGATAAATAATCAAACACCAGATACTAATAAAGTTGAATTAACATCAGTATCTGAAGACCAACAAGTATCAATTCCATCTGAATGAGGACTTGTTACCGGTGTACGTATTAAAGCAAATAAAACTATCGATGCTCCTTGGAGAATTCGTGATATTAGTTATACTGAAATCGAACAATCTACTGATAAGTATCTTGGATCACATCCAGCATCAAATGATAACTTCTTAACCAAAAGAAATGGTGATACCTTTGAATTATTTAATAAAACAACACCACAAACCGCAACTGCTGTTAATTTAAATAAAGATGAAAGTGTGGGATTAGATCTAGGAAATGTTTATACTGTTGATACTATTAATAAAGACATCGGAACATCGCCAGATTCAGCCTTAAAAACACAATACTCAACCGATGGATACATCTGAACCGATATGACATCCGATACTTTAGCATCGCCAACACAAATGCGTTATGTTCGTATTAAGAACACCAAAACCGATGAATCAAGTAGTGCTATATCAATGCAATTTAAAGATTTAAAAGCACATATTGTGGAATATAAACCATATGGAAGTTTTTTTTCAGGAACCTTAAATGCTGATTTTGGAACCTTAAAAAATGCTTTTGATGGAGATTATAATAGCAAAGTTATTTTTGCTAAACCACCAGTTAAAGATGATAATCTAATCTTTGATTTGGGTCGCGAAGTAACTTTAAAATCATTAAAACTTTTTGCTGATAAATACACCAAAGACTATCCGAGAGATTTGGTTGTTAGTGTAGCTACTTCTTCTTCTTCTTCATGAACTGATGTGTTAACCATCGGTGATTCTACTGCTGATACCGATTCAAATTCGAGATTAGGTGAAACTAATAATGCAACAGATGATCCAAACCATCCAGATGTAAAATATTGAGCATCATCTAATATAACCGCTAATACTAAAGCTAGATACATTAAATTTACTATTAAAGCAAATTATCCAACTGATCGAAAATTAACCTTTAATCAAATTTTAGTTAATGATGGTGAATATGTAGCAGCAGATAATGATCCAAGATTTACCGGAACATCATATTCAGAAACTTCACAAAATACCACACCAGATAAGATGTTAGATGCAGACATCCATAGCTACTACGAACCTAAATCAGATAGTGGAAATATTAAATGATATGTGGAAAAAGATTATTTCAACCGTCGTGATCTAAGAATAGTAAGCGAAGGCGTTCCTTCAAATGCTGAAGTATATGCAAATATCATTGATACTTCTAATACATCTGCTGCTGCGACACAAACTAAATTAGGAACTTTATTTAATAATGTAGTTGAATTTAAAGTACCAAGAGAAAGTAATAAAGCAATCACATTCATTGAAATTAAATGAACTACTAATAAACCTAAGATAGCTGAAATTATTGGATTCTTCAAAAATCAATCTAGCAATACATCTAAAACTGATTTAGATACTATCAAAACCAATCCTGCAGAATATGATAGTTGAACCGATGCAACTAAAGCAAGTTATGATAAAGTTAAAGCATTAGCTACAACTGCTGCTGCAACTGATGAATTATTAACCCAACAAACTGTTAATGAAATTAAAGCAATGGCAGATAGTATTAAAAATTCAGCTGTTACAAAAGCAACTAATACATCTGATTTAGAAACCAAAATAAAAGAACCTGTAACAAATACTGATAATATTTTATATACTCCAGATTCATTTGCTCAATATGATGTAGCATTATCAAATATCCAAAATGCTCTTAAAAATAAAGGTAATATTTCTGCTACTGATGTAACTAATCTTTCAAGTGCATACGATACTGCTAAAAATGAATTAGTAAAATCTGATCTTCCATATCAACAAGCATTGCTTAATGTTAATAATTTTGGAACCTTAAATAAAATTAACTATACTAATGAATCTTATCAATCTTTAAAAGCAATTGTAGATCAAATTAATACTAAGTTAGCAACTGATGATCTTGATCCACTTGGATACCGCGATTTAAATAACCAATATAAAACTAAATTCACAGAACTAGTTGCTTCGAATCGTTCTAAGATGCTAAAAGCATACAATGATTATTTAGAAAATAACACCTATGCATTTACCGATCTCTACCAACATCGCTTTAGTTCACTTGCTTCAGCATTAAATGACTTAGTTGATTCGCAACATTATACTATTGCAAATCCTAATGTAACAGCAGATCAAGTAAATAATGCTTTAACTAATCTAAAAGCATTAACTCAAAAATCAATTTCAGAACGTAATCGTTTGATCTACTACTATGAACAACTAACTCAAAAGCAAATTGAAAATACTAACAATCTTTATACACCTGATTCATATGATAACTACCTAAGAGTCTTTAATCAAATTAAAAACTCACAACAAGATATTAACCGTGTTAGTGAACAAGATATCAAAGATGCACAAGCGCGAATGGAATTAGCACAAGAAAGTTTGGTAATTTCAGAAAATCAATTAGAAGCTGCTAAAACCTTTGCTAATTCATTGCTTGCTAATTTAGATGATAAAGCTGATTTTGCAAGCAAAATATCATCTGCAACCAAAGACGATATTAGCAATATTATCAAACAAATCCGTAGTAATTTAGCTAAACAACTAGCAGATAAGCGAGCAAAAGCTTACGCAGATGCTTCTGAAGCCGTAACTAAAATTAAAGATGTTAATACACGTAATAATCTAATTAAGCAACTAGAAACTGCTAAGGAAGTTTCAGAGTTTAATACTGTTACAGCCAATGCAAATAATGCTTATGATCTTGAAGTTCAAAACCAAAAAGCATTCGATGCTGCTAAGGCAGAAGTAGTTGATTTAAATAAACAAGTAACTGACACAAATAAACAAGAAGCCTTTAATTTCAAAATTAATTCAATCACTGATATTAATGATTTTAAAGCAGTTAAAGATGCAATTAATAAACAATTAGCCCAAGAAAAACAAGATCGTGATGCACAAGCTGAAAAAGAGCAAAAGGAACTTGATGCTCTTGATAAACAAGTGCAAGATATGCTTGCAAAACTTCCTACAAATAATGCACAAGCTCAAGATTTGAAAACTAAATATCAAAATCTTACCAAAACCTTACAATCACTTAGCGACTTTAAAGCAGAACTTACTAAGTTTGAAAATGATCTAAAAACAAAAACTGAGCAAGAACAAACGCAAAAAGATAAAGCAAAAGAAGAAGAAAATAAAAAACCTGTTGGTAAATCAAGTAATAGCGGTGCTATTATAGGTGCTGTTGTTGCTTCATTAGTTGTTTTAAGTATTGTTGGTATCTTTGTATGAATTATTTTGAAAAAGCGCAAGAAATAATCTCTAAGTAGCCGTATAGGCTGCTTTTTGATTATAAAAACACCACATCAGTTGTGGTGTTTTTTTAGAATAAATCAGCAGGTTGCTCAGAGAAGTTTTTTGCTCCATAGCGTTCAGGGAATAAGTAAGAAAGTAAACGTATTTTTTCGTAAAATGAATATGGGTTTTGTGGATGATGTCCGTTTCCGATATATCCAATTCTTTGACCATCAAGTAGCATAATTGATGCAGTTCCTTCCTTAGCAGTAGCACCATATTGATCTTGGGTAACTAAACCAGCTAAATTACCTTGACTATCAAAAACATTTGATCCAGATGAACCAGCGGCTAAATCCACACTGTTTCATCCATACACAATGGTATCATTTTGATGGTTTAAAGAACCGACACTGCTAATTTTTCCTTGGTATCTAAAATTACCTAATAAATACTCACGAAAGCGTGCTTGACCTGTTCCTGTTGATGAATCAGGGTTTTTAGAATTTTGTCCGGGCATCGAACCGACGATTCAGTTTAAATTATTATAAGCATTTTGATGTAATAATTCATTTGAGATTTTAATTGGTTTAGCATTCTTTCAATCTAAAAAGAATTTGATAATTCGCTTTTGATCCTCGGTAAGTTTTTGTCCTTGGAAAGTAAAATTAGTATCATCGATATTTTTCTCTGCAAAGTTATTTTCAAATCATGAAATATCGATAATAGCTACATCAACATCGGAATATTTTTCTTCTCTTTTAAGTTCATTACCATAATTATCTCGAAAGTCTTTAAAATATGGATCTTTGTATGAATCTTGAATATCTTTACCATTAGCAAAAAAGTGTGAAACAATTTCTATACTTAAATTGCTGATCATATTTTGTCCTAAACCATGACCTTCTAAAATTGGTTGTTTTTTTTGCGTCGCATCTGCTGTATCAGTCGGTTTTTTTATAAAGATTGGTGATAATATATTATTTCTAGTTCTACGTTCAATATCTAATCCATCTAAACTCTGTCCATTTCGCGCTCATGATGCATTAGCATCGTCTAATAAATCGATATTATGTGAGTTGGATACAATATAGTAGCGATGATCACTTGCATCATCAGGTTTTACCTTGTTAAATAATCCTCATGTTCCACGACCATGATAATCAAAAGCAAAAGTTCTTCGACGTACATCAGTTAATACATTAAAGGTATCATCAGAATATAAACGTTTAACTATGCCATCTTCACTTTTAAGTTTAGTTGTTTGTTGGAATTTATCGTATGAAGCAACAGTTTTTGCCTCTTCTTGTGGTTGTGGACGTGATTGAATAGTTTCAGTTAATGATACCGACATTGAATCTTTAAGTGGTTTTCCTTGATAAGTTGGATTTTTAGTTGGGTTATTTTTATCATCAACATAATTCATTGTTAAAAAGACATTTCCAACAAAAGCAGATGACTTATTAGCCAAAATATGTTCTGATAAAATATCGGTAAAATAAATATCTGAACGTTTTGGTATAACTTCTAATTTTAACTTCTTACTTGATTCATCATAAGTTACTTTAAATGAATAACGATCTTTCATCATTGCAAATAAAGTTTGATTAAACAATGCATCTTCATTTCTTGGAGTAATTGTAAAAGTAGCATCATTAATAGTATGTTTTGCTAAAAGTTCTTTAAAAGAAACTGAAACATTAACAAACGAAAGCAGTCCTCTTGGAACTGGAACAGATGAATTACGGTTAGTTTTACTCATAATGATTTTGGTATTTTCTAATTCAAACCTAAAGGTAAAATATACATCATCTTTAAAGTTTTCTCAGTTTTTATATTCATCTAAGTCTTTTTCAATTCAAATAGAATAATGGTTATTACCAAAATTAAAAATAGTATGAGAAAGAATTTCACGTGGAGTAAAGAAGAAAAAGTCAAGTTGCTTACCACTATCATCAACTAAAATAAAGTCCTTTTTTGCTTTTGTACTATCATCTTCTAATTTACGATATTTTCACATTCGCTCATATTCAACCAAAGCAAAATGATTTTGTAATGAATAAGGGATTTTGCTCTTTGTTTCATCTTTCATTCAATAACCAATTAAGTCATCAACGGTTAAGTTTTTATTTTGAGTGATTAAATCATTATCTGAATATGTTGTTGTCATAGTATTTTCAGAATTATCAGTTAATAAATAAGGACTGCTTCCGTTTGATGAATAATTAAAATGATATCTAAATGATTTTTCGACATTAGCAGGAATACTAAATTTATCATAATACATATCCATTCTTTGTTTCTCGGTTGCATAAATTTTTGAAATAGTATATTTAGCATTCTCAAAGTATCCAGAAATTTGGAATTTTCATAATTTTTCAAATGGAACAATCAATTTTAATGTCGGCGGTAAAACATACCCGTATGCTTCAGTACTTCCTGTTTTAATCTCGGGATTTAGTTCAAAAACAATTCATTTGTTTTTGAACAACTTTAGATCCTCATCAGCAAAATCAAATTTTGCTGATCCGTATAATTTTTTATTACTTTCATCTAAATATGTTGTAAATTTAGATAAATTAAAGGTTTTAGTTGAAACACTGGTGCTAAATTTATATTTATCTAAAAATGAAAATCCTGTTTGTTCATCTCCTACTTGTGCAGCAGTAATGATATATTTAGAGATGTTTTTAGGTAACACTGATGTATCAAATGATGCAGTTTTGTTGTTTTTATCTACTGTTGCTTCGATAAGTTTTGAATATGGATCAAAAGGGTTCAAGTTTTTTACCAAGAACTTAATTGAACTTATAGTATCATTTAAAGTTTGTGAATATGTGATAACAACTTTATTATTTTCTACTTTAGAAGATAAAATATCTAAAATAGGGTTTTTATAGTTATTTGTAAGTGTTCCTGATGAATTATTAAATCCAGGAAAACCTTGGACATCGTAGTATTTGCTATCACTATCAGTGTTTTTTTGTAAAACTAAGTCAACATAATTATCAAAAATATGTGCTTCATTTGGTAGTAAATATACATTGTATTTTTTAACATTTGGTAAACCAACGATTGCAGATCTTCCGAATTGTTTGTAGTTAAATGTATTATTATATTTATATTTAATAAAATATTGCGGAAAATCTACATTTGAACTATCAGATTTTTTTGCTGCAGTAAATTTGAGCAAAACACCACCATTAGAATATCTTTTTGCTTGAAAATCATTCTCACTACTAAAACTAAAAGCACTTGATTCGCTTGTATAGTTTTTATTTTCATAAACAGTATTTAATCCACTAAAATGGTTAATAGCAGTTGAACCATTGCTTAAACCTGTTATTTTTACAAAATCATTTGTAGTTAAATTTGATATTGTAAAAGTAACTAAATTATTATTAACAGTTCCACTAACAGTTGATTCACTTGCTGAATCAAGAGAATCCTTGCTTGCTTTTTTATATTTTAAAGTAAGTGATGTATTATTTACTAAATTAACAGTCTTGATTTCTAATTTAATGGTATTATCAGCAATAGTAGACTTAATTATTTGAGTTGTTTGTGGTGGAGTTAAAACATCTTTATCAACATGTTTGTAATCACTACCATCGATGAATGAAAAATATTTAGTTAATGAATTATCTGCTTTAATTTCTGAATCAGTTGTGTTTGTATATGTATTTACATTTATTAAATCTTTGCTATACATCCCAAAGATATGTGAATCGTTAAAAACTTTTTTAAAGTTATCACTTACGAATGCTTTAGCATTAATATCTAATGTTTTAAATGTTGGATTGATGCTTGGTAAATTCAAAGCAACATTATTTAATTTTAAGGATATAAGTTGATAAGTTGTATTGGCTGATAAATTAGCAAAATTCAAATACAAATTATTACCTTCGGTATAATTTGTAACTTGTAAACTTTTAGAATTAGATAATGATGCATCAAAGGTATGCACATTCGCATCATGTAATCTACTATTTGATGTAAATGAAATTCGCAACGATGCTGATGTTTTTGAAATATCAGTTACATCAATAGAATTAATGGTAAATTCATCTTTGGTTGGTCTTGGTTTTTCGACAGGTTTACTGTTTTCATCAGGGTTAGTAGTTGATGGATTTTGATTACCTGGAGCATTTTCATCAGATGGGTTTTGTTCACTAGGATTACTTGGATTTTGTGGTTCACTATTCGAACCACCTTGACTTGTTTGTGAATTATCTTGTCCCCCTTGATTTTCACCACCTGGTTGATTATCTGGTGGTGTTATAGGATTTGATGGTTTGGTTTCTTGATTATTCGAGGTATTAAATGTAACGGTTAAATTACTGTGATATTGAGTTGATGCAATTTCTAAATATGAAATACCTAATTTATTATTATCAGGTTTTGTAATGCTTGAAATATCAAAAGTAAGTAAATGTGTATTTACATCATATAGTTTCGATGTAAGAGTGCGAGCAATATTTTTAAATTTAATTTTTGCTTCATTTGCAAACATTGATGCATCAACATTAGCAAGTTTTACATATAATTTGCTATTATCATCAGAAAGAGATAATTGAGTAATCTGTGGATCAGTACTTATAGATGCTGTATGAAAGAACAATTTATTTTGATCATTATTTGATAATTTTAAAACTGTGTCATTAATATTAAGTTGGGATAAATTATAATCAGTATTAGGAGTAAGGTTGGTATATTTAATAGTAATTACATCATCTTTTGATGTAATCGATGCAGGTGCAGTAGGGTTTAAGGTAGCAGATAATTTACTTGCATCTAAATTTTTGTTTGTTAGCTTTAATGTGATTGTTGCAGTTGTAGAATCTGAATCAACACTTATGATGTTTGCATCGGTTTTTACATCATATGGATTTTTAGGTGTTTTAAATTGCAATTTAACTTTATCAGAATCAGAGAATTTTAATTCATTTCCGTTAGCAAAAATTTGGTCAATTTGATATTGTGTATCTGCTTTTATGTTTTCAAAAGTTACAGTTAAGATATTAGATAAGATGCTGATATTAGGCATATCATATTGGGTTGGTTTACTTAAATGTAATGAAATATCAGTAGCTTTATAAGTTTTAAATAACTTTATTTTTATTACTGCTGAGTTGTTATTAACATTAACTGTTTCAACTTTTCCATCAAAACTTTGCTGATTTTTAGTTTCAGGATTTCCACAAGCGATTGTTATAGCAGATACACCTGCACTAACAAATACACTGGAAATAAGTAGTTTTTTTATCTTTTTCATCATTACTCCTATTTTTTAATTGGATTTTCAAATTCATTGAAGATATCAAGCATTTTATGCTTCTTAGGATACAAACGATTCAATCGTTGCACTTTATAAGCAAATGAACCATTATTATAATCATTTAATTCACCAAAGAAATTAATTCTTTGTGAAGATAGTAAATATGAAGATGCTTCACCATTTTCTTCATTAGCATGAATTCCTAAAAAGTTTCCTTCATGATCATATAACCCTGTCCCTGATGAACCACCTGTTAGTTGATAATTAGCATTAACATTAATAATCTCACCACTAGAATTTTTAAAACGTTTAATAAATCCAACTTTTTCTGTTTTAGCATTTGGAACTTTATCACCTGGATAAAACAAGATGTCACCAATAAAATTTTGACGAACTTGGATATTCTTTTTAGTATTATATGTAGTAGAACCTGGGAAAGAAGACATATACATTGTATAATACATATATGGGTGGATATAACGGCCCATTTTAGATACTTTATTATGTTTTAGACTCTTTCATTTGTAGATATGTTCAGCTGTTTTAAATTTCGGATCATTTTCTTTATTTGCATCACTTTTATGTTGATTATAATAATTTATCAATTCAGTAATATCAATGATGTGAATTTTAAAATCAGTTCTGTTTTTAGCAGGGACATTTGATAAACTACCATCCATACTCTTATTGTTGTTATTATCAGATGTCCAAAAAATCGAATTACCAGTATTAGATCAATAACCACCTAAAAATAAACTAACATCTTCTTTAGAAGTATGTGGTTTTGGAGCAGATATATATCCAGGATTTAATACAGGTACATGGATATTTGTTCCAAAATAATATCGATTATCATTTTCATTATCTGGATCTACTTTACCAATCATCCAAGCTGTCCCCCATCAAGTTCCAAAAGAACGTGTTATAACATCATCTTGAACTGTATTTCGAGGTGAAGAATTTGTATATCATGTTGTAACTTCGATATTAACAGGTCCAGAAGAATCATCATTATAACCAATACTTTTAAATTTTGTCTCTTTATCAAATTCAAATCCATCTATTTTTAATTGATTTTTTGCCTTTGTGTGTTCATTTGTAAATGAAAGTGGTTGTCCATTTTTTAAATACATAATCGACAAATAATTTCAAGTTTTATCAACAAATGTTGAATAACTTGAAGAAAGATTATGTATATACATATCTTTATTAATATGCCCTTCGCGAGCTATTAACGAGATTTTTAATTTATCGCCACTTAATGATACTTGTGCTTTAAGATGTTTATTCATCAAATCTTCAAGTTGTTGGTCAGTCAATGTTAAATGATAACTGTCATTTGAATCAATTTTTCTACCAATCTTCTTTAATAAATCTTCGGTTTTTCCTAAGAATTTTATTTTGATATCAGAAATAGTTTTGTTAGCTGCTGCATTAAGTTTATTTCAACTAAAAGATACTGCTCAATCAAAACTACCAAAAGAAAATTGTCTAAAATTAACTTGTTTTGGACTTGCCACAAAAGAAAAATTAATAATTGCTTCTTTATTGCTATCTAAATTTTTGAAATTTCGGATGTCTTTTTCAACATAAACTTCAGTTCTATTAGAATTTTCATTCATTTCTTTATCTAGAACATTTTCTTTCATTGCAGCAAAATTATATTCTTTATGATTATCAAATTCTATAACAGGTAATGGATTATTGTATTGTGTATAAGCTGTTGCTACATAAGTATTAATATCACTACTATAATGTGTTAAAAACAATGTGTTCTTTAAATAAGCATTATTTAATGTTATATAGTTATGTCAATTAAAAGGGATAGATTTTGGTACATTTCCATTTGTATTATCTGTTAACTGTGATTCTTGATATTGCGAATTATTAGTTATATTTAAATTAGTTTGACTAAAAGATGTTCCCAAAGCATCTGAATAAGCATTTTTAGAAACATCTAAACTTGGTTTTAACTCAGTTGTTCCACTTTGCTGAATTAAAGATAATTTACGATGTTTGCTATCACCATCTTTTCCTTCATCATCATAATCTATAACAGATGATAAATCATATTTATTAACAATTTGTACTTGATTTAGTTTTCAAGTAATTCCTTCGGTTAGTCCAGTGAAAGAAAACTTTTTAAGTTCATCAAAGTTTAAAAACACTGATTTAGTGTTTTCTTGGCGAAATTGACGTTGAAATCAATCTCCACCGTCTGATGAATACCCATAACTGCGTTTTTGATCGTCTGTATCAGCCGGAGTATTCTTTTGCACTAAGTCTACAAAAGTAAGTTTAACATATTTGTTTTTAAATTGCTCGACTTCTGAATCGGTAGCATTAAGGTTGATTGCTCCTACATATGTATTAGTAGAAGCATCTGAAAGAGCAAATTGTATTTTTGTAATAGTTGGATTAAAGGTTTGATTTGAACTTCAAGCAACTTCTTCGGGAACATTAAAAGAATAATTGTTATTTAATGCTGTGACATCAGTAATAATGTATTTATTGTATCCTTGATTAAAGTTAATAATGCCTTCAGATTCAATATGTCCGTTTTTATAAGTTCCAACAACTGCTATATCTGCATCATAAACATTTACATCAGGTTTGATAGTAATAAGATATTTATCATTGCTTTGATTAGGTAAATAACTTACATTAACATTAACTTTGTTATTGTTAATACTAAATGAACTTACATTAGATGTAGCAGTTGTTCCTGTTTTATTTATAACTTTAACACTACCACTAAACTCTACTGCTTGATTTGCATACATTATGTTAGAAATAGTATTGTTTGAATTACCATTACTTACATCAACTAAAATATTTTGTGATGTTCCATTATATTTAGTTGTGTAATTTTGTCCGTTAAAGGTAAATTTGAAATCATTGTTTTTAGAAGTTGGTAAATGGTCAAAAGCAAACCACAACATTTTATTATTAATCAATGATATTTCTTTAATATGTAAGTTATCCTTAGCATTAAATTTACTTACCTGTTCATCGTATTTAGTAAATGAATCTAAAAGACTATAGTTCAATGCATTAAATTGCACACTGTTATCACTAGTAGTAAAAGTTTGATTATTCAAAGATATATTTTGACTTCCAATTTGGATGTTATCAAGATAATATGTTGTATGTGATGCAAGATTGTAAACATCAAAAATTAGATTAGTATTATTTACAGCTGGATTGCTAAAATCTAAACGACGTCCGTTTGCATCCTGTAGTGATAATGTGACATTATCTGATGCATCAAGTGATGTATCTAATGAAACATTGATGCGCGCTTTATCGCTTTGGATATTAGAAATACTAGAATTTTGCACATGATATATTTTTTGTTCTTTTGTTGGTGTATTTGGTTCAATTTGTTGTTGCGATGTTGTAAATGATAAATTACTACTTGGTAGAGCTAAAGAATTCCCATTTAATGATACGGATGTTAAGGTATAAGTTGTATTCGGTTTAAGAGAATAAAAAGTTGTAGATAAAGTACTAGATTCAGTTATTAAAAGATTTTGAGTGTGATTTTGTCCATCTGAAATGGTTATTAAAAGATTGTTTTTTTTTGCATCAGCAAGTGAATGATTAGAAAAATTCAAATTTAATGTAGCATCGGTTGCATTAACATTACTTCACGATACATTTGAGATGCTAAAATTATCTTTTTTGGGATTTGGGTTATTTTCTTTTTCTGATGAATTATTTAGTTTTTGATTACCTTCTAAATTTGAGTTACCTGGTGGTGTGGTTTGTTCATCACCACCTGGATTAGGATTTGTTTCTTGTGAACCGTCAGGATTTTCTGGATTATGTTTTTCAGGTTCTGATGGATTAGGTGTTGATGGTTGGTTCCCTGGTTGTGCTTTCTCACCTGATGTCGGGGGGGGAGTTTGTTCATTATCTTTAGGTGTTTGTGGTTGTTCTACATTATTTTGTGGTTTAGTTTTAAATAAAAATTGGTTTTGTAACTTTGCTGTTTTCAATGATTTACCATTGTATTTAATATCAAAGGTATATATTTTATTAGAAAATAAACCGTTTATGATAAAAGTAACGGATTTTTTATCGACTGATAAGGTTCCGTTAACATTTTGATTATTATAAACTAACGAAAAATAACCATTTGAAGAAACTGGATGATCTAAAAATGCTTTAATTGTAGCCGAATTTGATGTACTTTGAGTTTGTACACTATTAAGATATACCTGTTTTTTTTCATATACTTCTGTGTTTGCATTAGTGCAAGCTACAGCAGAAACTGTTGTAAAACCTAAAAAAGTAGGAACTATATATTTTCTAAATTTCTTTTTTCGCATAATGATTCCTTTATAATTTAATGATATCAAAATCCTTATAATTTTTTTGTTTTTATAGCATATATAGATATTTTAATAACAATTATGTGCAAATATTTAGTTAAAATATCATTTTTTATTTGCTTTTATTTTAGATATATAAGTGATAACTTAATATCTAAAAACAAATATTGAAATTTTGTATAGTATAATACTTTTTTATAAAAATGGTTGAATTTTATTTGATATGCATATAAAAAGTCGGATATTAACCGACTATTTATATGCTAATTTTTCTGAGTGTATTTTTGGTGAATAAGATTTTAAGAATTCTGTCATTAAATCAATTGTTGCTTGGATATCTACCAAAGATGCAACACCAATAGGACTATGTAAATATCTTTGTGGAATTGAAATAGTCATTACAGCAGATCCACCTAGTGCAAATTGTAATTCTGCTGCATCGGTTCCACCACCACCTGCTACATATTTATATGCAGGTATTTGTTTATTTTTTGCAACTTCAAAGAGATATTCAATTAATTTAGCATCTGGTAAGGTTCCAGAATCTTTTACTAAAATTGATACTCCGTTTCCACAAACTGGTGTACCAGATTTAGCACCAGTTGTATCGTGTGCAGCACCTGTATCGACTGCAAATGCTACATCTGGATTAATAATTGATACGGATGTTCTAGCTCCACGAGTTCCAACCTCTTCTTGAACTGTTCCGACTAAATAGACATCACATTCTAATTGTAAATCAGCGATATTTTTAGCTATAAATTCTAATGCTGTAACTCCAGCACGATTATCCATTGCTTTACCACCAACTAAATCATTTGCAAGTTCTACATATTCACCACTAATGAAAATTTTATCTCCAATATCGATTTTTGCATCCAAAACTTCTTGCTTACTTTTAAAACCTAAATCTACATATAGATCATCAGTCTTAACTGCATTTTTAAGTGATTCGTTTGTTTGGATATGGATGCTGGTGTGTCCAAAAACACCTGTAAATCTTTGATTTTGCGAATTCACCACAATTGCTTTAGTTCCAATTACAACAGAAGGTCATAGTCCACCAATTGCTGTTACCATTAAATTACCATTATCAGCAATTAAGCGAACCATATATCCTACTTCATCCATATGTGCAGCAATCATTACTTTTGGAGCATTTTCTACTTTTGATTTTTTGTAAAAAATCACTGAACCTAATTTATCTCTAGAAACTTCAAAACCCTTTATATTACTTTTGAGTTCATCTACTACCGGCTCTTCAAATCGAGACATCGCTTCAATTGACACATATTTTTTTAGTCTGGTAGATAATTCTTGATATTTTGCTTGCATTTATTCTCCTAATAAAAAAATCAGCAATGCTGATTATATGGTGCCTTAGACAGGACTTGAACCTGCATAGATTTCTCCGGCGGATTTTGAGTCCGCAGTGTCTGCCATTCCACCACTAAGGCAACTAACTAAATAATACACTTTTTTAGCAAATTTTAAAACAAAAGTGATGATTTTTCATTTTTATCATTTAGTAAATATAATATTTAGAATATTAAATAAATATATTTATATTAATATTGGAATTATTTACATACTTTTTTAAAACTACAAATTAATTTAATATAATCTTTTTTTTAAAAGTATAAAATATCAACATCATATATCAAGCAAAAAGGAGATAATATGAAACTTACAGGAATCGGAGCATCTCGTGGAGTTGCTATCGCTAAGGTATTCAAAATCGAAGAATTACCTGTTGAAATTACTAAAAATACAAATAATATAGATTTAGAATTAAAAGCATATGCTAATGCAACTGATAAAGTGATTGTAAAACTTGAGCATACTAAAAGTTTAGCAAGCGATCCAGAACATGTGGCAATTTTTGATGCACATATTGGATTTGTAATGGATCCGGCTGCTAAAGAAAGTATTGAAAATAAAATCAAAAACGAATCATTAACTGCTGAATATGCTGTAAATGAAGTATATACAGATTTTGCGAATATGTTTGCAGGCATCGATGATGAATATATGCGTGAGCGTGTTGCAGACATCAAGGATGTGCTTAAAAAGTTATTATTTGCTTTAAACAATATCGAAGAACCAGATTTAACATCAATTAATTCTGAAGTTGTAATTGTTGCCGAAGATTTAAGCCCATCACAAACTGTACAATTAAACAAAAAATTCGTTAAGGGATTTGTTACAAATATTGGTGGACCTACATCGCATACAGCAATTATGGCTCGTAGTTTAGCGATTCCTTCAGTTGTTGGAACAAATTCAGTAATGGAATATACTAAAAACGGTGATGTAATTGCTTTAGATGGATCAAAAGGAACTGTTATTATTAACCCTACTGAACAAGAACAAAAGGTATATTTAAAAGCACAAACAGAATATCAAGAATATTTAAACAAACTTAAAAACTTAAAAGGAAAAACTTCACAAACAACTGATTTTCACCAAGTTGAACTTGCTGCAAATATTGGTTCTCCAAAAGATTTACAAGACGTTTTAGATAACGATGCTGAAGCAATTGGATTGTTTAGATCAGAATTTTTATATATGGATAATGATCACTGACCAACTGAAGAAGAACAATTTTTAGCTTATAAAGAAGCAGTACAAAAAATGAATGGTAAAAGAGTAGTGATTAGAACACTAGATATCGGTGGGGATAAAACTTTAAAATACTTTGCTTTCCCAAAAGAAATGAATCCTTTCTTAGGATATCGTGCAATTCGTTTTTGTCTACAAAATCCAGATATTTTCAAAACTCAACTTCGTGCATTAGTTCGTGCAAGTGAGTTTGGTAAAGTTGCAATAATGTTTCCTATGATAACTAATGTTGATGAGTTTTTAGCAGCAAAAGAACTTTATAACCAAGCATATGATGAAGTTTATGTAACTAATAAAAACATTGCTGCAAAGGATAAAATTGAAGTAGGTATGATGATGGAAACACCTGCTGCAGCAGTACTTTCTGATATGTTTTCAAAATATGCTGACTTTTTATCAATTGGAACAAATGATTTAATTCAATACTCAATGGCTGCAGATCGGATGAATGAAAATATTTCTTATTTATATCAACCACTTAATCCATCGATTTTGAGATTAATTAAACATATCATCGACGGTGGACATAAGCACGGAAAATGAGTTGGTATGTGTGGAGAAATGGCTGGTGATCGTAATGCTTTACCTATTTTATTAGGTTTAGGCTTAGATGAATTCTCTATGTCAGCAAATAATATCTTAGCAAGTAGAGAATTAGTAAATCAACTTTCTTATAAACAAATGCAACAACTTGCTCAAAAAGCAATTGAATGTGAAAACCAAGAACAAGTTCAGAAATTATTAGCAGAATCTTTATCATAATTTAAAAGTTAAAATCAAGCACATAAGGTGCTTGTTTTCATCCTTTTATACCAAAAATCAAGTAAATTATGATATAATAGCAAAATAAAATCATCCGAGGTAAAGATGGCAGTAAAAAATATTTCTAGGCATGCATTAAGAATAAAAAACATCGAAATTATTTATAAACATGAATTACTTGATATTACTTATAACCTTGAAGCTATTATTAATGAATTTCAAATAAATTTTGAACAAAAACTTTTCTTTATCAAGGTCAAAAATTCAGTTGTTTTTGTTAAAAAAATACTGCAGAAGTTATTAAACGAGGATTGACCGTGACAACGACTTAGTCCACTTATTCGTGCAATATTAATAAATGCGTGTGTAGAACTTTATTCTATACAACCAAAAATTGTAATAAATGAAGCCGTGATTATTACTAAAGAATATTTTGGACAGCCATCTAAGTCATACAAAACCTCTAATGACGAACTTTTATATCAATTTGTCAATGCTATTTTAGAGAATTTTTATAAAGCGGTCATTGTACTCGATTCTGAAAGCAGAAATGCAAACTAATGAAACTTTATTAAAATATATTTTTTTAAAGCATCAAAGTTTATTTAACTTTATATTCAAAACTTTTATTGATTTAGATGTTATTGAAAAATATGATTTATCGAAAATACAATGAATTGAAATTAAAAATAATTTTAATGGTTTTAATGCAACTATAAATAACTTTTTACAAGGTTTTATAGTTAAAAACACAAATAAATTAATGCTTAAAAACTTTTTTATCTATATGTTTTTGCAACTTATTTATAAAAACAAAAAGCATAAATTTATTAAAACATGTCCGTTTTTTGATGAAATTCAAAATGAGATAACTTTTAATAATAAAAAACGCAGTTATTACTATGATTTTTTAGATGAATTTAAAAAAATACCTAACTATAATATATTTTTGATTAAGATATTAAGGAGGTTGTTATAATGAATGACTGGATTCGTAAGCAATTCCCAATCCTTAATAAAATTACTTATTTTGACAGTGCTGCATTGGTTTTAAAACCGATTTCTGCAACAAATGCAATTTATAACTATTATAAAAATATCTCAATTTCTTCAAGAACAGCTGACACACCACTTGGAAATTTAGTGAATTCAAAAATTGCATCTGTTAGAAATAAAGTGGCGAAACTAATTGATAGTAAGGATCATGAAATAATCTTTACCAGTGGAACAACTGAATCTATTAATTTATTTGTGAATATGTTTTCGCATATATTAAAACCAAATGATGTAATTTTATTAAATGCTTTTAATCATTCTTCAAACCTTATTCCGTGAATTGAAATGTCAAAAAAAATAGGATGCAAAATCCATATTAGTAATAATTTACTTGAAGATTTGCAAACCTTTAAAAATGTTAAAATTCTAGCATTCGCTCAAGAAAATAACACATTTAATCAAAATTTTGATATCAAAAAAATATCACAAATAGCACATTCAAAGAATATTTATGTCTTTAACGATGCTGCACAATCAATTAGTCATCAAAAAGTTTCATTAAACGATTCAGATATCATTGTTTTTAGCACAAATAAGTTTTATGGTCCTACCGGTATGGGGGTTTTAGCGATTAAGGAAACACTTTTAAAGAAGTTAAAACCAGTAAAATTTGGTGGTGGTAGTGTTACAGAAGTTCATAAAGATGCATCATGGGTTTTAAAAGATACCATCAATGCATTTGAACCAGGAACCCCTGATATTGCAGGTTTTTTTATGTTTGATAAAGCACTTGAGTTTTTTGACAAAGTAGGTTATCAAAAAACTCAAGAAATTTTAAAAGATCTATCTTTTTATTTACATAGAAAACTGATGAATTTACCTAATATAACTGTTTCAAGTAAACCAGGTGATTTTATCGCATTAATTAATGTTAAAGGAATTAATGCACAAGATGTTGCAGGATATTTGGGAAGCAAAAATATTTATACAATTGCTGGAATCTTTTGTGCTCCTTATATAAGAAATATCATCAAAGAACACTCGTTTTTAAGAATTTCTTTAGGTATTTATAATAATTATTCAGATATTGATAAATTAATTGATGCTTTAGCAAATGGAGGTGATTTTTATGCATTTTAATCCGAATATAGCACGCGAAACGATAATGAATCACTATCTTAAACCAAAGAATAAAACAAAACTTGATACATCAAATGTTTTTTATAGCACTAGTTGTTCGGATAAGTTATTAGTTGATTTAAAATGGGATCAAAACATCCTAATAGATGCAAGTTTTGATGGGCACGGATGTGCACCTTTTTTAGCAGGTGCTGATATGTTTTTAGATGCTGTTAAAGGCAAAACAAAAGAACAAATCGACTTACTAGTAGATATTTTCACCAAATTTGTTAATGGTGAAAATATCAGTGATGAACATATGGATTTATTAGGTGATTTATGAGTTTTTTATAACATCAAAAGTCAACCAAATCGCATTCATTGCACCTTAATGATAACTAAAGCATTTAAAGATGTCTAGACCTTATATTTTTCACATTGATTTTGATTCATATTTTGTTTCTGCTATTAGAACTTTAAAACCTAATTTGCTTAATAAACCAGTAGCGATTGCAAATAAAGGAATCCATTCAGTTGCTGTTTCAGTGAGTTATGAACTTAGACAACTTGGTATCAAAGCGGGGGCAAAAATATCAGAAATATTAAAAAAAGAACCAAAAGCAATCATTGAACAACCTCGTTTTGATTTATATATTGCAACTTCAAATGCGATTTTTAGATATATTAAAAAGTTCTATGCTGATAAATTTGAAATCGGGTCAATTGACGAATGCTACATCCAAGTTCATAGCAGCATTGATAGCGATGAAAAAGCTTTACAACTTGCTAAAAGATTGCAAGATGATATCGAAAACAACTTTAAAATCCCTATTAGTATTGGAATTTCTAAAACTAAGTTTTATGCGAAAATGACAACTAATTTATTTAAACCAAAAGGAATTGCTGTAACTAATAGCAAAAACTATCAAGAACGCTTCTTTAGTCTACCGATTACTAAATTTCACGGTATCGGAGAAAAACTTGGTGATCACTTTAAAAACCTTGAAATAAATACCATTGGGGATTTAGCAACATTAACTTATAATGATATAAGACTGACATCAATTTTTAAAACATCCGGATTTAAATTCATAGATGCTTTAAATTATTTTGCTGATTCAGATGTTAGTGATGAAATTCCTGAAGTCAAAGGGATTAGTCACGATATCACCTTTAACAAAAAAGACATAAACACTGAAGATATTTTGCAAAATATAACAATACAAGCACAAAAAGTATCAAGAAGGTTGCAAAAATTATATAAACTAGGTAATCAAATTAGCTTTGGTGTACGAACATTTAGTGATGGTTGAATCGCAAAACATATGGTAGTTGAAAAATTTATCAATGAAGCAGATGAAATTATTAAATATTGTAAGCAACTTTTTTATGATAATTTTTTAGATACCAAAATCATCGGAATCAGCATCCGTGTATCAAACTTAATCAATTCCTTTGAAAACTACCGTAGTTTAAGTATTTTAGAAACACCAAAAGCATGTAAATCTAACTACATTGTAGATCAAATTATTAATAAAGTGAATACAAAAATGAAAATGAAGAGTTTAAAAACTTTGGCGGACTATAACATCGAACGAATTAAAAAAAGAAGGGGACAATCTGATTCAATTGAAGTAGGTGTCTTTAAGAGGTAAATTATGAAAATAGGTATATATGGTGGTTCATTTGATCCAATTCACATTGGTCATATAAAACTTGCAAAATATGCAATTAAAGAACTCAATTTAGATAAACTACTATTTGTTCCGACTTTTACATCACCATTTAAGTCTAAAACAAAATTAGTTAAACCATATCAAAAAGCAGAAATGATTCAGCTGGTTTTAGAAGAGAAAATGCAATTATGTGACTTTGAAATTAAGCGAAATAATGTCTCATATACCATCGATACAGTAAAATATCTAAGGCAAAAATATCCTAATGATCAACTTTTTTTATTAATTGGTAGTGATAATTTACCAAAATTAAATAAATGAAAAGACATTGATATTATCTCTCAACTCACACAAATAACAGTATTTCGTCGTGATAAAAACATTAATAAAATTAACCTAAAAAAATATAATGGAATTTTGTTAAATAACCCCTTTTATGATTTTGCATCAAGTGATTTTAAAAACGGAATGCTCTCGCATGTAGATAAAAAAGTTTTAAACTACATTCAAAAAGATGGTTTATATTTAGAACAAATTATTCATAATAGTCTTTCTGCTTTGCGTGCCAAGCATTCTGTAGCAACAGCTGATTTTGCTGTCAAACTTGCTAAAGCTCATAATTATCCTGCTAAGGATGCTTATATTGCAGGATTAACACATGATATTGCAAAAGAATGGGATGTTAAAAGATCGCTGCAAGCAATTAAAGAGTTTGAACCAGATATTAAAGAAGAAAATCCGGCATTTTTACACCAAATCTGTTCATATATATGATTAAAGCATGGATATATGCTGCAAAATCAAGCCATTTTACAAGCTGTTCGTTATCATACCCAATTACATCCGAATATGAGCAAGTTAGATAAAATTATTTTTGTCGCCGATAAAATTTGTCAAGGACGACGTTTTACTGGAATTCAAAAAATACGAGATCTTGCGTTAACTAATTTAGATGCTGGCTTTAAAGAAGTTGTAAAACAAACCTATGATTTTAATATTTCAAAAGGTGTAAAATTCTCTAATGAATCACTAAATTTATACAACTTATATATGAAAGATTAAAATGGAAAAAATTAGATTACAAAAACTACTTTCACAAGCTGGAATCGCATCAAGACGTGAAGCAGAAACATTAATTGAAAAAGGTTATGTAACAGTAAATGGTATGGTAGCTAAATTAGGTGATAAAGCAGATTTTGGCGATAATGTGTTTGTGAAAAATAAACCTATATTTCAGCAACAAAAAGTTTATTATGTTTTAAACAAACCAACAAAAACTATTACAACTTTAAAAGATAATTTCAATAGACCTTCTGTGATAGATTTAATGAATGTTCCTTATAAAGTGTTCCCAGTAGGGCGTCTTGATTATGATACTACTGGAGCACTAATAATGACAAATGATGGTGATTTAGCAAATAAATTAATGCATCCAAAATATCAAATCCCAAGAGTGTATCGAGCTAGAATAAATGAAAAACTTAGTATAAAAGAGTTAAAAAAACTTAATTCAATAGTTAAAGTTAATGGAGTAAAAAGTGTGCAGGATGTTATCCCTTGCGGAAGCGATTCACCGAAAAGTTATTTTGTTGTTTTAACACAAGGAACATATCATCATGTTAAAGAATTATTTAAATTGGTAGATAAGTTAGTTATCAATCTAAAAAGACTTGAATATGCAGGAATCACAGTAGAAAAAATGCCAATTGGAACCTATCGACCACTTAGCTTAAAAGAAGTTAAGGATTTGAAAAATTTAGTAAGATTACAAGAAGAAAAATTGCAAAAAAGAGAAAATAATTCGTAATTTTCTCTTTTTTGCTTGTTCATAGGGACAAAAAAATGCTTAATTTTACCTGTTTATAATAACTTTAAACAAAAAATTGTGTATAATTTAATAAATTTATAATTTATTAAATTGGAGAGGATATGGCAGAAGATCAAGAGAAAAAAACAAAAATTAAAGAATATGACTATGAAGAAGATAACCACATCGTCTTTAAGAAAAAAGAACCAATAATAGAAGAAGACGAAGAAGAAATTCCGCAAAATAATGCAGAATATCAAGTTTCATCACAAATCATTAGTGAATCAAAAGACGGTTTGCATCCAATTCTAGTCGATGATGAAATGAAAACATCCTTTTTAGAATATGCAATGAGTGTTATTGTTTCTAGAGCGCTCCCTGATGTTCGTGATGGACTAAAACCAGTACACCGTAGAATTTTATATGATATGTCTGAATTAGGTATTACTCCTGGTTCACAACACCGCAAATCAGCCCGTATCGTAGGAGATGTACTTGGAAAATATCACCCTCATGGTGATTCATCGGTTTATGAAGCAATGGTTCGTATGGCACAGGATTTTTCAATGCGTTATCCGTTAGTTGATGGACACGGAAACTTTGGATCAATCGATGGTGACCAAGCTGCTGCGATGCGTTATACCGAAGCTCGTATGTCTAAGTTATCTGCTGAAATGCTAGAAGGAATAAAAAAAGAAACAGTTGATTTTGTGGATAACTATGATGCAAGCGAAAAAGAGCCTGCTGTACTTCCTTCTCGCTTTCCAAACCTACTTGTATCTGGTTCATCTGGTATTGCTGTTGGTATGGCAACCGAAATCCCTCCACATAATTTAGGTGAAACTATTGATGCTACAGTTGCTTTAGCCAAAAATCCTAATATTAGCACCAAAGAGTTAATGCAACATATAAAAGGCCCTGATTTTCCTACGGGAGCAATAATTTTAGGTACTCGTGGGATTATTGATACTTATGAAACAGGACGTGGCAGCATTATAGTTCGCTCTAAAACTAATATTATAGAAAAAGCGAATGGTAAATCACAAATTATAGTTTCGCAAATACCATATGCGATTAAAAAAACCACTTTAATTCAAAAAATTGTTGAACAACATAAAAATAAAGAAATTGAAGGAATTGCTGATTTACGCGATGAATCAAATCGCGATGGAATTCGCATTGTGATTGATATTAAGCGTGGCTTCAACCCACATATTATTTTAAATAAGTTATATCAAAAAACTTATTTACAGACTGCATACAGTGCTAATTTAGTTGCTTTAGTCAATGGTGAACCGAAACTACTTACATTAAAAACTGCTCTTAACGAATATTTAAAACATCAAAAAGATGTTGTTACCCGTAGATTAAAATTTGATTTAACCCGTGCCGAAGAACGTGCACATATCTTAGAAGGTTTAAAAATTGCTATTTTTAATATTGATGAAGTTATTGCAATCATTAAATCATCCAAAACTGATTTAATTGCACAAGAAAAGCTTAGTATGCGTTTTGAGTTAAGCGAAAAACAAACTAAAGCAATTTTAGATATGAATTTGCGTCGTTTAACAGGATTAAGTATCGAAAAGATGCAAGAAGAATTAAAAAATTTATTAACTGAAATTGCTCATTATAAAAATATATTAGCACACGAAGATAAATTAATTGATTTAATTATTAGTGAACTACAGGAAATTAAAGCAAAATTTAATGATGCTCGTCGCACACAAATTGATATTTCTGGTGCTGGTAAAATAACTGAAGAAGATTTAATCCCTGAAAATGATATTGTAATCACAACGTCAGTAAATGGTTATGTGAAACGTATTAACTTAGATGAATATAACACACAAAAACGTGGTGGAGTTGGTTCGGTTGCTATGAAAACATATAAAGACGATGATATCGCGATGATTATTCAAACAAAAACCCATACTGATTTATTGTTATTTTCAAATTTCGGTAGAGCATATAAACTTCGTGGACACCAAATTCCTGAAGGAACCAAACAAAGTAAAGGTGTTCCTTTCATTAATGTTTTAGAAACCTTAGATGTTAATAATGGAGAGAAGATTATTTCTATTATTAGTGTTGATGATTATGAGCAAAATCAATATTTAACTACTGTAACAAAGTTTGGTATCTTTAAGAAAACTGATATAGCTTCTTTTAAAGTTGTTCGTCGCAATGGACTTATTGCCTTCAAACTAGCTGATGCAGATGAATTAGTATGTGCATTCTTATCATCTGATGAAGATCATATTTTAGTTGCAAATAACTATCGTAATATTGCAATCTTTAAAAATGATGATATTCGAGCATTAGGTCGTAATAGCATCGGTGTAAGAGCAATAAAACTTGAAGAAAATCAATATGTTGTATCTGCTTCATCGAATCGTGATGGCAATTTAGTGCTTTCTCTTGGTTCAAAAGGTTATGGAAAACTTACTGATGAAGGTGAATATAATTTAACTAAACGTAATGTTAAAGGTCTTGTAGGAATTGATAATATAAAAGCTGGAAATCTTATTTATGCAGGATTTGTAAGTTTACAAGATGAATTATTGATAATTACTTCACAAGGGATAACTATTAGAACACAAATTACACAAATACCTAAATCATCACGTCAAACTAAAGGTTCTCGTATTATTAATTTAAAAGACAATGATGAAATAGTTGCAGTTGATGTAATTAAATTAAGATAGGAAGCAATGAATAAAAAAGATAATAAGAAGTCTTTACTTTATGAATCATTTACAGAAGCATCGAAATTCTTTAAAAAAGGTAACTTAATTATACTTGCCGTTGGTTTTTTGGCTGGGACAGTATTTAATGCAGTAGTTTCTTCATTAGCAAACGATGTTATTATGTCTGCAATTGCACATAATATCCTTGGTGATAAATTTAAAGACATAGAAAGTTTAGTGTGAAAAGGTATTAAATACGGGAAATTTCTAGGTGCAATTATTAATTTTGTAATCATTTCATTCACCTTATTTATTATGTTAATGTCATATTTTATAATAAAAGCTGGTATCAAAAGGTATAGATTAAAGAAAAATCCACCTGTTGCAATCGAACCTGAAGTAGTTAAACCTACCACAGATGAATTAATTTTAGAGCAACTGAAATTAATTAATCAAAACTTAAACAAAGAACCACAAAATCAACAATCAGATGTCGACTATCAATCAGAATAAAAATGTTTTTACCTATATCATAGGTAAAAACTTATTTTTATAACAATTCAATACCTTTATCTTTCATTTCTTCGATGTGTTCTTTTGGTCAATAACTTGACTGAACTTCACCGATATGTGCTTTTTCAAGTAAGAACATACTTAAACGACTTTGACCGATTCCACCACCAATAGTTAATGGTAATTGATCGTTAAGAATTTTATAATGAAACGGTGACAGGTTTAACAAGTCTTCTTTATCCTTTTTCGATTGTCTTAACATCGATTCAGCATCCACGCGTATTCCCATCGATGATAACTCGATTGCTTTATCTAAAACATAAGAATACACCAACAAATCACCATTTAATTTTCAATCATCATAGTCAAATGCACGTTTTGAATGAACTATACCTGATTTAAGATTTTCACCTATGCTATAAACGAAAACAGCTCCCTTTTCCTTTACAATTACATCTTCACGTTGTTCAGGTGATAAATTTGGATATAAATCTTCTAAATCTTGAGCACTAATAAAAAATAAGTTTTCAGCAAGTTTATCAGTAAGTTTTGGAAATTCTTCTTGCAATGCATACTTAGTAGCTTTAACAGCATCATAAATTTTACTTACAATCTTTTTTAGAAAACCTAAATTACGATCATCACGCGAAATAATTCTTTCTCAGTCTCATTGATCTACATAATATGAATGTGTCGAATCAAGTTCTTCTTCACGACGGATTGCATTCATATCAGTATAAATACCTTCACCATCTAAATATTGATATTGTTTTAATGCATGACGCTTTCATTTTGCTAACGAATGCACAACTTCTAAGCGAACATTAGAATCTTTTGGATTAAATCAGACTGCCTTTTCACCTGATAAACCATCATTTAGTCCTGTTTTTGCATCTAAAAATAACGGTGCAGTTGCTCTAGTCAAGTTTAATGCTACCTTAATATTTGCTTGAAAAATTTGTTTAAGATCTTGAATAGCTATTTGTGTTTCTTTAATGTCTAATTTTGATTTATACATAGCAATTTAATTTTAAACTAATTTATTTTTGTTGATAATTTTTTCTTTATTTATGAACAATTTTACATCCATCGTTTTTTTAAAAAAAACTAAAAATATACATAGTATGGCAATAATAAGTTCTATTTATACATTCGTTTTATTAAATTATCCACAAGTTTATACACAAGAAAAATAATTTTGTTCTTTAACACCTATAAAAATCAAAAAATCGTTATAATTATAAAATAATATATGAACAAAAATTTAGCAAATTTATTGAGACCACAGAAATTAGATGATATTGTCGGTCAAAATCATATTAAAAAATTGCTTAAGGAGGTAATTGAAAACAAAATTACTTCTAGTTTTTTGTTTTTCGGTGAAAGTGGAACAGGTAAAACAACAACTGCTTTTATTTTAACAAATGAGTTAAATTTAAAAGCGGGGTATTTTAATGCATCGATTGATAATAAAGCAGATTTAATAAAAATTTTAGATGATTGCGATGTTATAATAATCGATGAAATCCATCGTTTGAATCGTGATAAGCAAGATATATTACTATCTTATTTAGAGTTTGATAAAATAATTGTTTATGCTACAACAACAGAAAATCCTTATTTTAAAGTTGTTCCTGCTGTTCGTAGCAGAATGCAGATTTTGCAGTTTAATAAAATAGATGTTCAAGATATCGCTTTAACGCTAGAGAAAATTATAAAAGAAAATTATCCTTATTTAAAAATAAGCAAGGAAAATTTAGTCAATTTAGCAGCTTTTTCAAGTGGTGATTTAAGAGCAAGTATAAATAACTTACAATTACTTGCACTATTAAAAAAAGATGGAAAAGAAGTTAGTAAAAATGACTTAAAAACTATAATACCAAATATCAATTTTTATAGCGATAATAAACAAAGTGCTCACTATAATAACCTTTCAGCATTTCACAAATCACTTCGTGGTAGTGATATTGATGCTGCATTATATTATGGTTTTTTAATTTTACAAAGTGGTGATAATGATGGTTTGTTTCGAAGGATGCTTGCTGTTGCATACGAAGATATTGGATTAGCAAATCCAATGGTAGGTGCAAAAACTGAAGCAGCCATAAGAGTTTTTGAAAGACTAGGTATCCCCGAGGGGGAACTTGCTATTACATCAGCAATAATCGAACTTGCTTCGTCTCCTAAAAGTAATTCCGTTGTTTTAGCACGTGATAAAGTTAAGCAAACCATTTTAAATGGTAACATTTACCAAATACCATCTTATTTAAAAGACTCACATTATAAATCTGCAGTAAAATTAGGTGATGGAATTGGTTATCAATACCCACATGACTATTTTAAACATTGAAATAATCAACAATATTTACCAAAACAACTACAAAACACTAAATTTTACATTCCAAGCAGCAACAAAAATGAACAAAACATTTTAGAATATTGAAACAATTTAAAAGCAGAATGAAAAAAACACTATAAAAAGGAGTAATAATGTTAAAACTTGAAGATATAAATACACTCGAAGATCTTAAACAAGCAAAAGCTAAAATTTATTCATCAGATGGACAAATATATCAACTACAACAAAGTCTAAAAACTGCACCAGTTGAACAAAAAAAACAAATCGGTAAACAAATTAATGAATTAAAGAAAACATATGAAGAGTTTTTTAAAAATGCTGAAGAAAGATTGGAAAAAATAGAAATAGATCGTAAAATAAACTCAGAATTTATTGATATTAGCAAACCTGTATACAAACCTGGTAGTTTGCATCCGATAACATTAATCGAAGAACGCATTAAGACTTGGTTTATTCAGCATGGTTATTATCAGCAAGAAAGTGGTGAAATAGTTTCTGATTTATATAATTTTGAGAAACTTAATATCCCCATCGATCATCCGGCTCGAGCAATGCATGATTCACTTTATTTAAATGCTACAACATTATTAAGAACTCATAATACTGGAATTACTGCAAAAGTTCTACACGAAAATAAAAATATCGAAATTTCAACATTTGCATTAGGTAAGGTGTATCGAAATGATGAAGATGATGCTACTCATTCACATCAGTTTACTCAACTCGACTTTGTTTGTGTTGGTAACGTTAGTTTTCCAAATCTCATATGAACTTTAAAATCCTTTCTATCCTATGTTTTGGAAGAAGAAATTGATATAAGGTTGCGTCCTAGTTATTTTCCATTTACCGAGCCTAGTGTGGAGGTAGATATGTTTTATAAAAATCATTGAATAGAAGTTTTAGGTGCTGGAATGCTGCATCCGAAAGTGCTACAAATGGCAGGATTTGATGCTAAATTTAATGCTTTTGCTGCTGGTGTAGGAATCGAAAGACTTGCGATGATTAAATATGGATTTAATGATATTAGGGATTTATATCGTAATGATTTAAGAATTTTGGAGCAATTTAGCAATGAAAGATAGTTTTTTACAAATCTTACAAAAAGAAGGTAAAGAAAGTTATTTTGATAATATTTTTCATTCTTTAAAAGAAGCAGAATTAAATAACCAAACCATATACCCACACCAAATCGACATATTTAAGCCTTTTGAATTTTTTCAAGTTAATGAAACTAAAGTTGTTATTCTAGGTCAAGATCCTTATTATAATGATGATAGCGCAGACGGATTGGCTTTTTCTAGTTGAAAAGACGAAACACCAAAGAGTTTAGCAAACATTTTTAAAGTCCTTAAACAAGATTATCCAGATATTGTCATAAAAACTAATTCACTAGTTAATTGAGCTAAGCAAGGTGTATTATTGATGAATACAGTTTTAACAGTTATAAAAGGTAAACCTAATTCACATAAATATATCGGATGACAAAAATTTACATCAGTAATCCTAGATAAAATCATCGAGGCAAATAGTGATATAATTTTTGTTATACTAGGCAAACAAGCAAAAGAAACTGTATATAATTTATCTAACTTCGATAAAATTAAACAACAAAATATCATCAAATCCTCACATCCTTCACCGTTGTCATTTAATAAAGGATTTAATAATTCACAAATATTTATAAAAATTAATCATCTTTTAAAAACACAAAATAAAACAGAAATTGATTGAAATTTACCACATGAGGAGGTTTTTAATGCTCGTTTCACTAAAACATCTAAATAGTTATTTACCAGATATCAAACTTACTGCAGAAGAAACTACAAATGCATTAAATGAAATAGGTTTTGAAGTTGAGGATGTGAGAAAATTTGCTAATATAGAAGGTATTTTATTTGCAAAAGTTATTAATGTCTTCAAAAATCCAAATTCTGATCGTTTAGATGTTGTTGAATTAAAAACTAAAAAAGGACAAATTACAATCCAAACAACTAATCGAATCTTAAAGGTAGGTGATTTAGTTGTTTGTTTTCCTGTTGGTGCAAAAAGAGGTGAAATTATCTTTGGTGAAAAAACACTTAAAGGTTATCCATCACAAGGGATGTTAGCATCTTGATCAGAATTAGGTTATAAATGAGACTTACTGTCAAAAAAAGATGAGTTGTTAGTCTTACCAAATGATTTTGCAAGCATAAACGATGATCCAATGCAACTTTTAAGTATCGATGATTATCTAATCGAAATAGCAATCAATGCAAACCGCAATGATGCAAATTCATATTTTATTCTTGCTAAAGAACTTGCTGCATATTTTAACACTAAATTTGTTTTTGAATCAAAAGAACAAGAACCAAATTTTATAAGTGATTTTAAAGCAGCCAATGGAATAGCAAAAAATCTTAGTTTTACTGAAATAAAAGGAAAATTAAAAACAAGTATTTACGAAAAAACTTTATTAGCAAAACACGATATTTCTTCTTTATTTGATTGAAGTGTTAACCTGACAAATTTAACATTAATAAATATCGGTGTTCCAGTACACGTTTATAATGCTGCAAAACTACAAAAAAATATTACTGCAAAATTGTATTCTGGTGAGATTGAGATATTAGGTGGTAAAAAAGTTGCTGTTGATAATGTTTTAGCTATTTCAGATGACAGCAATATTATTTCACTTGCTTCTGTTATCGGTCTAGAAACCACAAAAACTGATTTAGATACAGAAAACTATTTATTTGAAGTAGGTGTTTTTGATCCTAAATACATTCGTCACAGCACAAAAGAAATAAGGATAAGCACAACTGCATCAAGTCAAGGTTCAAGGGTTATAACTGCTTATCTTGCTTCAGTTGCGATGGAATTTATTCGTTTTTATTGCAAAAATTTACAGATTTCACAAATAATTAACCCTATTATTTATCATAAGCAACCAAGCATTATATATAATGCAGAACTTTTAAAGAAATATGCAGGTATAAATGAAATAAATGTTTTTGATAATGCTTTAAAAAAACTAACTTTGCTTGGATTTAGATTTGAAAATAATAAAATAACTCCCCCTGAATATCGTTATGATATAGAAGTTTTTGAAGATATAATCGAAGAAATTTTTAGATTTTATTCATATGCAAAATTCAAACCACAACCAATTAAAACTGTTCCTGCTCATATACAAAAAATTAATAATTCTAAATCATATTTTCAGCACCAAGGATATAATGAAGTACGAACCTTTACTCTTGTTTCAAAAGAAAAAAATAAATTAAATCCTTTTTCATTTGAAAAACAAATCAATTTAATGACTTTTGTTTCAAAAGAACGCGAATGTATTCGTAATTCGATTATTACATCACTTTCAGAAGTTGTAGCATACAATCAAAAGCGTAAAATGAGCAATATTAACATTTTTGAATATGGAATGATTTCAGAAAATATAATGGTTTGAGGACTTGCGAGCACAACAAAGACTTTTGAACAACTAAAACAAGATGTTATTAATTTCTTAGGTTTTGATGTTAAATTTACTGCACTAAAGGATAATGATTATATTCATCCAAATGTTTCTGCTTATATAAAATACAATAATACGATTATCGGATGAATTGGAAAAATCCATCCCAAATATGATCAAACAAATGCTTTTTATGCAGAATTTATGGATATAAAAGCAAATAATAAGATTAAATATATCCCAGTAGATTTAAGCCCATTAAAAACTCTTGATTTAACTTTTACACTTAAAAATACCGATTATATAGGTAATATTGTTTCAAATTTAAGATGTCTTGGTCAAATTTATGACATCCAACAAATTGATAATTATCAACAAACAAATACTCGCAATGTTACATTAAGAATTAGTGCAAATGATGAAGTTATACAAAGATTAAATGAAAAATTTAATAAGTAGGTAAAAAATGTATTCAAAAATTAAACTACATGATAAAGTTGTTTCCGATGCGATCAATAACGAACTACAAAGACAAGAGGACCACATCGAATTAATTGCAAGCGAAAACTATGTTTCTGAAGATGTCTTAAAGGCACAAGGAAGTGTGTTAACAAACAAATACGGAGAAGGATATCCTAACAAACGCTATTATGGTGGATGTGAAAATGTAGATGTGATCGAACAAGCTGCTATTGATCGTTTAAAACTATTATATGGTGTTAAATATGCAAATGTGCAACCATATTCTGGTTCAGTTGCTAATGCTGCTGCTATTGCTGCATGTGTACCTTCAGGTGGGAAAATTATGGGATTATCCTTAAATAGCGGTGGGCACTTAACTCACGGATATAAAATTTCTTTTAGTGGGATTTTTTATCAATCAGTTTCATATGATTTATCCAAAGATGAATTATTAGATTATGATGCAATCGAAGAATTAGCTATTAAAGAAAAACCGGATTTGATTATTTGTGGATATTCATCATATTCAAGATTAATAGACTTTAAACGTTTTCGGCAAATTGCTGATAAAGTCGGTGCCAAGTTGCTTGCAGATATTGCGCATTTAGCAGGATTGATAGCTGGTGGAGTATTTCCATCTCCGGTTAATTATGCACATATTATTACATCTACAACTCATAAAACTTTACGAGGTGGTCGTGGGGGAATAATTATGACTAATGATGCTGAATTGGCTAAAAAAATTGATCGTTGAGTGTTTCCTGGTTATCAAGGTGGTCCATTGTTTCATGCTATTGCTGGTAAAGCAGTTGCTTTCTACGAAGCATTACAACCACAATTTAAGCAATATGCTAAAGATATCATTAATAACTCGAAGCGTTTTTGCGATGCATTCAAGCGTCGTGGAGCAGTAATTATTAGTGGAGGAACTGATAATCATTTATTTATGATTAATGTATTAAAAACCTATCAAATAAACGGTTTAGAAGCCGAAAAAGTATTACATAAAATTAATATTACAGCAAATAAGAATACTATTCCATTTGATACTCTATCACCTTTTTTAGCAAGTGGAATCCGCCTTGGTACTGCTGCTATGACTAGTCGTGGTTTTAAACAATGAGCATTATTAGCAGACATTATTGATACAGCTTTAAAAAATATACACCTTATTAATTCAGATACCAAAGCAGGACAAAGACTACTTAGTTCATTAAAAAACAAGGTTGTCAAAATTACTAGTGAGCATCCGATTAAAAAATCGTATTTATAAAATCACATCTATTTTTGGATGTGATTTTCTGTAAGATAATCATATATATTATCAGCAAATACTTTTAACTTATGATTGATACCAGGTTCATTGATTGAATGTGCCGCACCATTAATAAAAGTTAATTTAACATTATTTAGTTCTTTAGCTAATAAATATGCACCTATTGGTCTGGTATCTACATCTTGACGACCATGCACAATATATGTTCTAATATCTTTTATTTTATGTGCATTTTCAAGAATATAATTATCCGAAGGTAAAAGTGATTTATTTAAAAAGAAATGTAATTGATTGTAAAATAAATCTTTGTGTTCTTCTTGAAGAACAGGTACTTGGCGAATTTGTTTTCGGCTTAAATACCTTTCTTGTGGTTCAATTGTAACAATTGATTCTTCTCACTCGCAAAAGTTTTGAATCAATTTAATCTCTTTTTCTTTTGCGTTCTTAGATTTTAAGATTTTAGTTCAAGCATTATAGTATTTTTCCAAAACTTTTGCACCATCATATTTAGCAACTGCATTATAAAATTTCTTATATGCTTCTGGATAAAAGGTTGCCGCTCCATTAGGTTCATATAGAAAATCAATGTCCTCTTGACGTGCTAAGAAAATTCCACGCAGCAACATAGAAGCAACATTTTCTGGGTATCTAATAGCATAAAGTAATGCTAATGTAGTCCCCCAACTTCCTGCAAATAAGGTTACTTTATTTAACTTAAAATGTTTTCTAATTCGCTCAATATCTTCAATTTGATCATCTATCGTGTTTGAATCAGGAATTCATTTTGGTTTGCTAGAACCACATCCCCTTTGATCAAAAGAAATTAAATAAAACTTACTTTTATCAAAAATTTTTAAATATGGATTTGGATTAAAAGCACCTGGTCCTCCATGTAAAATAATTACAGGATATCCACTAAAGCGGTTTCCACTAACACGATAATACAATTTATATCCATCTCCAACATCAAGATAATCACTCAAAGTTAAGATATTTTTATCATTTCATTGATTCATTATTTGTTTTCATTAGGTCTAGAAAAGACATAATAACCATTTTCTGTAACTAGAACATCATCCTCGATTCTAGCACCACCTAAACCTTCGATATATATTCCGGGTTCAACTGTTATTATCATACCAGGTTCTAAAACATAATTAGAAAATTTTGAAACGTTAGGAAACTCATGAACATCAATACCTAACCCATGTCCAGTAGAATGCACAAAGTATTGTCCATAACCTTTTGCTTCAATATAATCACGGCATACTTTATCAATTTGTGATGCTTTGATACCAGGACGAACCGCTTTTCTCCCTGCTGCTGCTGCTTCTTTAACGATTTCTAAGATTTCAAGTTGCTTTGGATTTGCTAGTTTTTCATCACCTAAAATAAAGGTACGTGTAATATCTGCTGTATATCCTTTGTATTGAGCTCCAAAATCTATTTTTAGTAAATTGTTATAAACAAGTTTTTTATCAGTTGGATGATGATGAGGTTCCGCAGAAGCTTCAGCAGTTGCGACAATTTCCTCAAATCCTTCTTTTTCTGCACCTTTTAACTTTAATAAATAATTCAGTTTAAAAGCAACTTCTTTTTCACTCATACCAGGTTTGATTCACTCTTTAAGTTCATTGAGTGCCTGCATAGAAATATCTACAGCTTTTTGTATTAACTCAATTTCTCCATCATCTTTTAATATTCTAAGATGTTGCGCTGAAACTCACTCAATATGATCCGGATTTACTCAAGATAAAATTTGATCTTGAACTTGTTTTACTAAATATTCTTTTTCAAGTGCTATTTTCTTAAAGTTCTTTGCTGCAAATCAATTTTTAACTGCATCGCCTTTAATTAAAACAATTTCTACATTCTTTGCATTTTTTTGTGCATACTCAATATATCTTCCATCAACAAATAAGGTTGCTTTATCTTTTTCAATAGCGATGAATCCATCAGTTGTTTGAACTCCGGCATATCAAAGTCTTGTTTGTGGTGCTTCAGAAATTAAAACTTCTACACCAGTTTTAGCGAACATTTCATCTAATTTTTTACGATTCATAAAACTCCTAAATTAAAAAACGCAGTTATTGCTGCATTATTTCTTTTCTTTATGTGCTGTATGCGCATTACATTTATGACAGTGTTTTGCTAACTCTACTTTTTCAGGATGAGTTTTTTTATTTTTCTTTGAAATATAATTTTCCATTTTGCACTTTGTACATGCTAATGTATAACCTTCTCTTGGCATATAACTCCTTTATTTATTTAGTATTACAATTTTACCAAAATATTTTTTTTGCTTACTTAAATTTACAAATATTTTACTAAATATCTATTTCAAACATAATTTGTGAATAAATTTGTTAATAATTTGAAATTATGAGATGTTTTAAAAATCAATAAGAAAAAAATGGTAGAATTAAAATACAAAATATTTTAGAGGTTTTATGACGCGCAGTGAGTTTAAAATTGTAGAATCATTTACTAATATATTAGGACTAAAAAATAATACTTATGGTACCATTCCTCTTTATAAAAAAACATCTGATACTAAATATGAAGCAACAAAACCAGATGGGTATTATTTCTATGATGGTGTAATTTTTATCTTAGATGCTAAAGCAGAAGGGGTAAAATTTGAAAAGCAAATTTATGACTATATGAAGTTTGAAAAACATAAGAATACCATCGGTTTTCAATATAACGGTATAAACTTAAATGTTTTTATTAAGAATGATAAAGGTGAAATAAAATTATTAGATAATGAATCTGAAGTAAAAAACCATAAATACTACAAAGACACCTACTTTAAAGATATCAAAGAAAATAATGAAGTTTTAATCAGTAATTATGCAATGCAGCTTGCAAATTCTTTTCGTAATGCTAAAATAAACAAGCAAATGACTGTTCCATTTATTGGTGCTGTGATGCTTTGTTATAAATTTCAAGGAGATGATAAGTTAAATCGTGAATCAACAAGCTTGCTGCTTTCTAGTATTTTGGATGCTCTAAAAGATACTCCACTTACTGAAGATATATCAAAACAAGAAAAGAAAAATAATATCTATAAATACCTTGATGATAAGACATTGAAAATGGCTAAAATTTCTGACTTAATTGAAATAGTTGATTCGATTCGTAATATTTATAACCTTATTAATATCAGTCACAAAGACTATAAAGGCCACGATATAATGAATGCTTTTTTAAAAGTTTTTCGTAAATGAAATTCAGCTAATTCAAATGAAAAAGGAGAAGTTTTTACACCCGATCACATCGCTCAAATAATGTACGAATTAATTGATGTTGATCCATTTAACGATGTTATAATGGACCCAACATGTGGGAGTGGTACCTTTTTAGTAAATGCAATGTTTAATATGTTTTCTAGCATAAATGATTTTTATTTAAAGCAAACAAATATAAATGCAAAAGAAAAAGAATATCAAATTGATAAAGCTTGCATCGAAGTAAAGGAAAAAAGAATCATTGGAATCGAATATGACGAATTTAATTCGACATTAGCAGGAATTAATATGCTATTACACGGTGATGGAAGTTCGCGAATTTATCAAGATGACTGCTTTAAAAGACTTGAAAGATTAAAATATGAGTATTCTAAGGTTTTAATGAATCCACCCTTTAGTCAAAGTGATAATGAATTAAAGTTTTTATATACAACTTTAAAATATTTAAAACCAGATGGGTTAATTGCATGTATTATACCTAAAACAAACCTAAACGGTAGAGATGCAAAAAATGTTGCATATCTCAAAAAAATATTTGAAATGTCTAAAATTACACAAATTATTTCACTTCCTAGGGATTTATTTCAACCTAATGCAGGTGTCAATACATCAGTGATAGTTTTAAAAAAATATGATTCACGAACACTCAAGAAAATAGATGCACTAAGACAAAATGCAGATGCATTATTAGCACACTGACATAATCAAGATATTTTGTTAGTAGATTTTACTAATGATGGATTTATCTATACTAATGAAAAACGATTGAAAACTAAATTATATGAAGAAAAAGTAGCAAGACTTAAAGAAGTTCTTAAGGGTAAATACACAGAATTTCAAGCTGTAATGCAAAATTTAAAATATGATGAAGAACTTGCATTTGAAAAATTTACAACAAATCGCCCTTTTGAAGTAAATAAAAACACTTTTATAAAATATATAAGAGAAAATTTATCTGCCAAAATTTTATGCGGCATCAGTAATAAATTAATTTTCTCACCTGTAGATATGCAAAAATATCAAAATATTAAATTTAAATATTTTAAAATATCTGATGTAATTGAATTTATTTCAAAAGGAATGCAAAAGAAATCAATTGATCGTAAATTAGAAAATAAATATGAGAACGGAATCCCAATAATAGTAGCAAAAAAAGACAATAACGGTATTGGTGGTTTACTTATAAAAGAAAAAGTATCTCAGACATTCAGTGATAAAATTTGCATCATTAACGGAGGAGATGGTGGTGGTGGGAAAACCTATTATTGTGATTTCGAATTTGGTGCCACTTCTTTTGTGAATATTTGTGATATTGTTCCTAAATACAAATCTGAATTTGATAATAAACCATTAGCTAAGTTTTACCTTGCTACCGTTATCAGTGAAAGACTCTTTAAATCAATCGGCCATGGTCGAACCTTACGAAGTGAAATTCCGAATGTAGAAATTAAACTACCCGTTAATTCTTATAATCAATTGGATATCGATTATATGAATGATTACATTTCATCTTTAAAAATCTTTAAGTAAAAAAAGCAAGTAGTAGTGCTTCCGCCTACTTGCTTTGTTTACTTACTAAGATAAGCGACTATTTCAAAATGTGGGGTGTTTGGAAACATATCATAACCTTTGATGTAATTAATTTTAAAACCTTGTTGTTGTAAGTTTTGTAAATCACGTATAAAACTTCTTGGTTCACATGACATATAAATAAATGAATTTATATTATTCAATCATTTGGTCAATTTTGCATCTAAACCAGCTCTGGGTGGGTCTAAAACGACAATAGTATCATTAATATCTAAATTATACAAATCTATAACTTGATAAACATCGCCATTTATATATTTAGCCGATCTAAATCCATTTACATATGCATTATCTTTTGCTGCAGCAATTGCTTCTCTTGAAATATCTACACCTAAGATTTTATGTCTTTTATAAGCAACTAATTGTGAGATAATTCCAACACCACAATATAAATCGATGAAATTTCGTTTAAAGTTTTCTGATACTTTTTTATGCATATCATTAAAAATTTTGGTAGCCATCTCAATATTTATTTGAAAAAACGAATTTATATGCACATCAAAGGATTTTTTATTTATCAAAATTGAAAAAGGTTTTTTCTCAAAAATTAATTTTAATTTTTGATTTTGATAAAAATACAATTGAATAATATTTTCAATAGATTTTAAAGTATTGATTATTTCACTATAAACATTTTGTTCATTAGAAAGATTGAATAACACTTGCGCTTCGTTTATATGATTTATTCTTAAAGTTATTTCTCGAAATGCTTCTAAAACTTTATAACGACGACTTTTTTGTGAATATTGATTTAATGCATTAATTATTTTATCTAATGTTTCATTTAAAGAAACATTATTTTGGATTTTTATATCATTAGTTACTATAATATTATTCGAATTACTGTCATATTCTCCATAATACAAAATATTATCAATCAACTTTAACGGAACCTTAATTTTGTTACGGTAATGAGTTTGTTGGATTGCTGGTTCAAATGTATCAATTACTGATTCGTTAATATTTAAATTACGAATCAGATGTGATTTAAGATAATTCTCTTTAAAAGCAACTTGTTGGTTATATGCTAAATTAATCAGAGGAGCACTGTTGATGCAAGAATATGATTTATCACGATGTTCAGATTTAGTGATTAATTCAACCACTTTTGCAAAAGCAAATTTAGTAGTTTCTTTATAAATTTGAACTTTCGCCTTTTCACCGACAAAAAGATCATGCACAAAAATAGGTTTAGCATGCTCGCGACATACACCTAATCCTTGATAACTTAACTCTGTACAAGTAACTGTGATGATTTTATTGAGCATAAGCAAGATATAAAATATCTACCTTTCCATATCTTTTGCTTTTATAAACTATAAAGTCATCTGGAATAACTACTTCAGAAACTTTATTTGTTTCAATAATTATTTCTCCATCAATATTTAATGTTTTTGCTTGTGAAATTAATTGCAAAGTATCATTAAGTAATTTGTAATCTAAATATGGAGCATCAAGATAGATGAAGTCAAATTTCATTGTATTACCTTGCAAAAAATTCAAAGCATCCGATGCTACAGCATTAATTGTATCTATTTTTAGACTCTGCAAATTTTCTTGTAGCACTCTAAAGACCTTTATATTTTTTTCCACTGCATATACTTTCAAAGCACCCCTACTTAATGCTTCTATCGCAATCGCACCCGAACCAGAAAAAAGATCTAAAAAACTTTTATTTTCTATTTTAAACTGCAATGAAGCAAAAACGGCCTCACGAACTTTATCTGTTGTAGGCCTTGTATCTTTTAAATCAGGCTGACTAATCTTTCTACTACGATATAAACCACTTATTATCCGTAACATTACCCCTCCAAAAATAACTACATTATAGTTATTTTATCATAATTTAAAACTTGAAAAATGTTGAATATTAATTTTTAGGTATCACTTCTCCGTATAAATTTATGCTTTCACGAAATGAAGCACTATTTTGATTTGTTTTAGTAAAATTTGTTGGCTGTAATACATTCGCATTATATATAATAGCAATTTGCTCAGTTGCTCCACCTTGAAAAAAAGCATATTTTGTGTCCTGTCACAATGTTTGTTCACGGGGTTGTAAAATTAATTTATAATTACCTCCATTTTTATTTAACTCATCTAAGATGTAGTTAACCGAATTTCCTTGTTTATCGTTTATTTCAGTTAAACCTATAACATCAAAACCAACTTTTTTAATCAAGGTGGCAATAGCATCTATTTTAAAGTCAGCAGTACTTTTGTAATCAGTAGTTTTTTTACCATAATTTTCGATATTTCAGTGTGCTATTCTTATAGTATTTGCTGGTTTTGGATAATTTGAATCAGTTGATTTTGCTGTATTTACTGTAATATTTTTTACTTTTACATCTGTAAAAACAGGTGCATGATCAGAAATTCTATATCTTATATTTCAATTAAAATTTTTGTCTTTATCATAACCTGCGTATTGATTAGTATTTTTTATATATTCTTTAAATGCTTTATAAGTGTCAACTTTAAATTTTAAATTAGCATCATCAGATGTTGTAATAGTATCATAATATGAATCTTCGCCGTTTAAATAATACATTTTATCATACGGATTTGCATAACCACTTTTTGTGTTTAAAGATGTGTATCAATCCGGGTTTTTTGGTGAATCTGAAACAAGTACTCGATGAACATCAGATGAGAAATATTTATCTACTTTAAAGTTGGATGAATCAATATTTGTATCTCCTCCAAAAATTACAAGTGATTCATTGTTGCTATCTAAGTTTTTATAATAATTCAATAACTGCGGGATAGCAACAAATTCAGAAAATTCTTGAGCTCCGTTCTTTTTAACTACCAAATTGTTAAAACGACTTTTATATAATTCTGATGTTGTTTTAACAAACGATTCGCTATATTTGCTAGAGTTTTTAAGTTTCGCTCCAGGTGAATCAAGGTGATCAAAAACAGTTATTATCGGTGGCATTTGGGTGTTATTTTTTATTTCAAACTTTACTCCAAACGGTGGTCTTACAAAAACAGTTTGATTTTTATCTAATTTAGTGCTACTAGTATTTAAGTTTCTTTGTGAGTTATCAGAATAATCATCTTTTGAATCTGTTGTTAATGTAAATGTTTGACTTTCTTCTTGATTTGTTCTTTTGTTAAAGTAAGTTACTGTAAAGGTTTTTTTATCTTTATCTAATGATGTTGCAAAATATTTTGAATCATTTTGATCACCAGCAATGTTTGTTTGATCAAAACCTTTATTAAAATTCAATATTTGGTTGCTTGATTCGTTTGATTGTCCAAAAAAACCTAAGAAATTACCTTTATACAAATAAAGTTTATGTTTATATTTTGAACCTTGTGATTTATCATATTTTTCTGCTATTTTGTTAAATTCTTTGACATTTAAAACAAACACTCCACTTGTTTGTTCTGGATTCTTATTATCTTTTTGCTTATTAGGAGTTTGTTGTTTTGAATTATCGACTGGATTATTTTCATCATCACTATCAAGGTTAATAACTTGAGTCTCTATTTTATCTGGATTATTTTTATTTTTATATGTTATGGTAATTTTTTCGGTATCTGTATCTCAATTCATCTTAAAATGAGTTGGTTTTGATGCATCTGAACCAATTATATATTTAGCATAATCATCTTTATTAAAAGTAATATAATCTCCTAAGTCTTCGTTGTGCTTATCAAAGCTAAAACTACCATCTGAATATACTAAATCCGGAAGTTGTTTATTATCAGAAGTTAAATCATCTAACATATTCATAAATTCATCAGCATTATCAGAATAAACTTTAAAAGGCTCGCTGATAGTTTGTAATTGCTCTGATTTATTAATTTGCTCTTGTTTCAACGAATCAGGTGTATCAACTTGTTGACCATTTTCAATATTAAAACTTGATCAATAAATATCATTTGAAATAATTGGTTCTTGTTTAGGTATATATTGTGCAATTTTATAAGAAAATGCAATAACATTACCTTTTATCACATAATATATTTGTCCATTGATAAATGTTTTAGTTCCATTATTTGTTGTTGGTTCATTTGCATTTGCAGGCTGATATTCTGAATCGGTTTTTAAACTAAAAACATCAAAAATTGAATCACTGCCTAGTTCTTTCACTTTCAAATATTTTGTTTCAACTGGTTGTTTAACTAATTTTCTTGTTTCGTAGTTATAAAAAAGTTTTTCATTCTTTGAAATTAATTCTTTAAGATTATCAACTGAGACGAGTTTAAAAAGATTGTTTGCATTATCTTTTGCCCATTTATCAATAGGTTTTGTATCTTCTTGTTTTTGTTGATTATTATTCTCTCCAAATTGATCTGTTTTTTCAGGTGACTTCTCCTTTTTTTTATCTTCTGATAGTTTACCATCTTCTGGATTGTTAGTAGGTTTAGTTGGATTAGATTGCTGTGGTGTATTTTTAATCGGATTAGTTTCACTTGGATTTGTTGAAGTAGGGGGTTTTGATTGCTCTTTTGGATTTATAACAGGTGATGTACTACCTTTATTAGGATTTTTATCTTTATTAGGTGTGGATTTATCAAATCCATCACTTTTTTGAGTGCTATTTTCACCATTGCAAGCGACAGCAACTACAACCGATGTAGAAGCTAAAATAACAGCAGAAAATCATCATTTTTTATACTTTGACATTACAACTCCTTTATCATAATAATTATAAATTTTTATAACTAAAACTTTAACAAATCACATCACTTTTTGCAAAAATTGTATTTTTGATAACATAGTTTTCATTTATATGGAATAAAATTCCCATTTATAAGATTTTTAATGACAAATCACTGCTTTTTTGTTTTATCTATTACATTTATAAAACAAAAATTGCAAAAATTTCAATAAAGTAACTAATAAATTTATAAATACAATTTATTATAGTAATATTTAAATATAGGAGAAAAATGTCTAAATTAATATGTCCAATCCGAGGTCAATTAAATATCAATGAAAAAGCAAAAGATGGTAAAACATCAACTGAAGAAAAATTAAGAATTGATTTAATAAACATATTGCTTTCAAAAAATTATAACAAAGATGCTATATACTTAGAAGAAAAAATGCAAGTAGGTAGCAAAGGTTCACATCCAAAACTAATTGATTTAGCGATTAAGGATGGTGATTCATATTTATTAGTAGCAGAAGTTAAAAGAGATGATATCAGTGAAAAAGAAATAAAAGAAGCAATCTTATATCAGTTGCAAACTGCAATAGATCTAAAGAAAGCCAAATACGGTATTTTTTATAATGGTAGTCATCAAAAACTTTTTTATAAAGGCAATGAATACAATTTATCAATGCTACCTAATTATGGCGAAGAGTTTAAAACTGCTTTATTTAAATTTGATGAATTAGTCCCAATACAAAATGCAAAAGTGTTATTTGATAAGTTAGATTTGATTATTCATTCACTTGGTTATGGAAAAAATGAACGATATAAAGGTCTTTTTCAGGTGATATTAGCGAAATATTATGATGAACAATTTCATAAACATGATTTAAAATTTACTGCATTAACTACAAATATTGCAGTATTTGAAAAATTATGAGCAGATGCATATGATTATTATCAAAGAAATTTTGTGCAAGGACAGCAAGTACAAAAAGAACTTATTTTTAAATATGATGACTTGCAAAAAGTAATAAAACTTTTACAACCATATTCATTTATTAAAAGTAAATCCAGCGTACCACAAGATTTCTTTATGAAGTTTAGTTCAAAAATTTTAGATAAAATTAATATGGCACAATATTATACACCTGTTGCTATAATTGATTTTATAGTTAATATTTTAGATATTAAACCCTATCAAGCTGTCATTGATCCAGCTGGTGGTAGTGCAGATTTTTTAACTGGGGTTATCCAAAAATACAAAAATAATCCAGATTATAAAGATATGAAAGACAATTTATATTATTGAGATATTTCAAAAGGCGCTTGTTCTGTTGCATTCTTTAATATGGTATTAAACGGTGATGGTAGAACTAAAATTCATCAAATCGATAGCATTGCAAATTGAAATAAAAATAACAGCTTTTTTGATTTTGTCATTACAAATCCACCTTTTGGTAGCAAAGTTAAATTTATGGGGAATCAAAGTATTCTAAAACATTACAAACTTAATGAACATTGTAACGGACAATTAGGGGTTTTATTTATCGAAAGAGCAATGAATCTGCTTAAGGAGAATGGAATTTTAGCAATTGTGCTGCCTAGTGGTTATTTAAATAATCAACAACAAAGTTATATCAGAAAATACTTAATTGATAATTTTCATATCTTAGCAGATATCTCTTTTCCAGAAGGGGTATTTAAGGGTGCTGAAACAGGAGTAAAAACTGATGTATTATTTGTAAAGAAAACTAAACGAATACACAATTATAAAATTTTTACAGATGTAGTCAAAAACATCGGTTTTGACTTTAATACAAAAAATTTACCTCCTATTTATAAAATAAATGAAGAAAATGGTGAAATTCTAAAAGATGCGAATAATGAAGCAATTTTAAACACTGATTTACCTGAAATTCTAAAAAGAATGCAGCAGTTTGCTTATGATGAAAAAATCATTGGATTGTCACAGGTTAATCACTCGATAAATTACGGATATACCTATATGCAAGACTTAGACAGTTCATTAAAGTTAAAACCAGAATTATCAAACACAAAAATTTCTTTAATTTTAAATGATAAAAGTTTATATTCTCTGCGAGAATATAAACAAAATAATCAAAACGGATTAATTATTGAAAAAAAGACAAAAAACTTTGAAAAATCAATTATAAAAAGCAAAATTTATTCATACATCCCGATTGCTCAAACACATAGCAAAGGTTTATATACACTTTCAAACAAGCTACGTGGATGACAAATTCAAAATATTTCAAGAGCGAAGCAAATAGGTCACAAAGACAGCATTTATTTACCTTATTTATATGGTTCATATGATAAATTCTTTTATTTTAATTTGGATAATTCAGATGTCATTATCTCAAATGGTTTTTATCGAATTTATATCAATGACGAAAAGGTAAGGTATTCATTTTTTAAATTTTTATTTGATCAAAGTTATCAAATCCAATTTCAAGCTTTTGCTACTGGTCACATTCAAACCAATATTATCGAAGAACGGATATTAGACTTTCGTTTTAAATTACTTGATAAAGAAGAAATCAACCAAGTAAAACAAATGATAAAAGTATTCGATGAATGCATTAAAGTACGTGGATAACACTGCATCATAGGAATAAAAATAAACTAGCATTAGCTAGTTTGTTTTCTTCTTCTGTGTCTTAAAACAACAAGGATGATAATTCAAATAAGTCCTAAGGTCAAAATACTTGCAAGGGGGATATATGGTTTTAGTTTTGCTGAAACAATTGATTGAGAATCAATCAATGAATCTAGTTTGCTATTAATTAACTCATAACCATTTAAATTATCATTGGAATTAAATTGTTCTTTTAATGCTGCTACTTCATTTGTTGGTTTAAGTTTATCAAACTTGCTTTCTATTAAAGTTTGTAAGTATGATTTACGTTGTGTTTCTGTTTGATATGCATTATTTGCATATGAGAGTTTTTCTCTTAATGTATCTAAATCATTTGCATCGTATTTTACTGAATTTAATTCAGAAATATGAGTAACTGCTTGTAATCTTGCAGCAACATCTTCTAATGCTTTATTTAAAACTGATTTTTCACTTGCTTCTTGTTTTAAGGTTTCTAAGACATCATCATATAACTTTTGGTATGAATCTAAATAAGATGTTGAATCCAGTTTGTCTGTATATGTATCAATGTTTTTGTGATCACTTAATTTACTAATACTTTCTTCGATTTTAGAACGATATTCATTTTTTAATTTATCTTCTGATGCTTTTGCTTGAACTACTTCATTTTTATATTTTCTTAAATCGATAACATTTTTAATTTCTACATATTCATTATTATCATATTTAACAATATTTTGCGGTTGCTCAAGTTGTTTAACAGTTGATTTTATTTGATTTGTTAATGAAATTATTTCATCGGATTCGATGCTTAGAGCGATGTTAAGCAAACGATATAAAGCTTCATAGTCATTTAAATTCTCGATTTTATTATATAAACTTGTATATGTTTTAATATATGCAGGTGTAGTAAGTTTTTTTAGCATATTTGGGATTAATTCTTTTAACGATTCTTTACGTTCTGATTCGGATGTATATGCATCTGTAACATCTGCTAAGAATACTCTTAATTTTGGTATGCTGTTTGCTTTCAAAAGACTTACTTCATTATATAAACTGATGTGATCAAGGTTTTCTAAAAGTGGCATATAGTTATGAATCTGAGTTTGTAATTTTGTCTTTTCAACCGATTCTTTGCTTAATATTTCATCTAATTTATCATTTAAAGCGATTAAAGAATTTAAATTTGTTGTTTTATAAAACTTATCAGAATATATTTTGATGTTTTTTGGTTCTTCTAATAAAGCAACCTTAGCAGCAATTTGTTTTCTTAGATTTTCCTTTTGCACATCTTCACTATGTTTTGCTGCTGCAACTTTTGCTTTATAAACTCTTAGATCTTCTAGATTATCGATGTTAGCGAAATTCTTGGTATTATAGGTAAAAATATGCTCAAAGTCTTCTAATGAATTTAATAAATCACTGATTTGTTCTTTTAACAAACGAACTTCACTGTGTTCAGAATCATATACTTCAGAAATTTTTGCATACAATGCTTCATAGTAGTTAAGTTGATTGATTTGGTTGCTGTGATGGTATTTTTTGTTATATAAAATAATGTTATAGTTATCTTCTAAACCTCTTAGTTTATTTTCAATTAAGGTTTTTAATTCTGTTTTTCGTTGTTTTTCACTTTGTAAAGCATTAGAGGTATCTGTATAATACTCTCTTAAATCATTTAAATTAGTTAGTTTCAATAAATTGTTTTCATTATAAACAACTATATGATTAAAGTCTTCTAATTGTGGATATAATGATGTAATTTTAATTCGTAATTGCTCTCTTTCTTGTTCTTCTTGTTTTAAAACATCAGAAAGTTTAGCACTAAGTGGAGTGTAATTTATGAGTAAATCGCTGTTTTGCGAATTAGCATATTTTTCTGTATATGTTTGTATATTTTGCGAATCTTCTAGCTTTGCTAATTGTGAATCAATCTGTGCTTTAATTCTTGCTTTTTCTGCTGCTTCCTGTGCAAGTGCTGTATTTAATTCATCTAAGAAGTTTTGTAAATCTATCTTACTGGTAGTTGTAAACAATCGTTTAGCATTTAATTTAATAATATGCTGCGCTTCTTCTAAGTGTGGTAATTTTTCTTTAATTTCTTCACGGATGTTAAACTTAATTGTATCTTCGTTGATAACATCAACTAAGGCTTTATTAAGAGCATGCAACGAATCAATATGTGTATTTTGATTTAATTTATGAGTTCATTTGACAAAGGTGTCAAAATCGTGTAATTTAGCAATTTTGTCTGCTGTTTGTCCAAATAACTTGCTAAATTCACTTTCTTCAACTGCTGATTCAGCATCAATTTTGGTTTTAAACGATCTTAAATCATTTAATTCCTTAGAGTTTTTAATGCTGCGATATTCAGTGTTTAATGTAGCAATTTGATCAAATAATCTTAACTTACTTAATACAGTTTCAATGTGATCTTGAAGTTTTTGTTTTTCATGTGTTTCTTCAGCATACATATTATCTGTTTCTTTTAATAATTCACGAAGTTGGGTTAAAGTGGTAGCAGTTTGCAATTTATCTTTAACTTTCTTGATATTACCTTGATCTTGCAATTTTGCTAAAATCTCATTAATTTTTGCTTTTAACTGTTTTCTTTCAGTCTCTTCAGTTTTTAATGCTTGATCTATTTTATAATCTAAACCAAAATAACTATTTAAATTAGGATTTTTTTCAACTTTTGTATTTAAATCATTGAAGCTCTTGATATTATCAGGATCTTCTAATTTTGTTAAATTAGTCTTTATGTTATTTTTATATTTTTCTTTTTCTGAATTCTCCTTAGTTTGAGCTGCTGTTACTTTATTTAATAATTGTTGTAAGTTGCTTTGTCCGTTTGTTCGCGATAAAACATCCATATTATATTTACTAATATGATCAAAGTCTTCTAGTGATTCAACAATCTTTTTGATTTTTTCTCTTAAATCATACTCTTTTTGATCTTCTGCTTTAGCATTATCTACCTGGGTTTTCAATGCTCTTAAAGCATTTAACTCAGTTGTATTCTTACGTTTTAATGCTAAATTAATCGCATTATTAAAATCATGGAATTTTAACAACTCATCTATTATTTCCTTGTGTAACTTATCCTTTTCTTCATCTTCTTTTTTAATTAAATCTTGTGCTTCGTTATTTAATTCACGCAATTTATTTAAATCAGATGTAACATTGGGTTTTTTGGTTGTTATAGTCGTTTTATTAGTTGCATCTTTAAGTTGGTTAGCAAGTGTATCAATATTATTTGATAACTGCTGACGCATTTGTTCTTCTTGTTGCAATGCTTGATCAAGATCAGTTTTTAATGCTCTAAAATCGTTTAAATTATTTGTTTTCTTAGCATAATCAAATTGGTGTTTATAAGTATCTAAATTGTTTTTATCTTGTAATTTCTTTATTTTTTCTTCTATTTCTTTTTTAAGAGCTTCTTTTTGTGCTGCTTCTTCTTTTATTTCCTGTTTAACTTGATCTAAGAGTATTTTCAAACTAGTTGAATTTTTATATTCGTTTAATTGATCATAAATGCTATTTATAGTATTTTGATCATTAAGTTTTGGAACTTCAATTGTTTTAATTTCAGAAATTAAGTGTTGTTGTAATGTTTCTTCAGCAAATTGTGCATAAACTTCTTTGTCTAAATTACGCAATTCAACAAGTTTTTTAGCCGAATCCATTTTTGCTTTCAACTTTTGCTTTTCTGTTGCATTTGTTAATTTATCATAATCTTCTTTAATCTTTGCTTTTAGCCGCTCTTTTTCTTGTTCTTCTTTTGCAACTTGTGATTTAACATTAACAAATAACTCATCGAGATCTTTTGGCTGTGTAGTTTTAATAAAATCATCACTTAACAATGAACGATTAATCGGGTCCTCAAGTTTTTTTGCCTCTTCTAGTGCTTTTGCACGCACCGATTCAAGTCGTTCTTCTTCTGCCTTAACTGCATCAATATGTTTGCTTAGTTTTTCTAATTCAGCAATGGTGTTTGAATTTGCTAATGATGCACGATTTGATAATTGATTATCAGGATACATTAAATGATTAATTTTATCTTTTATTTCTTGCTTTAATTGTTCTTTTTTAGCGTGTTCTTGATCTAAAAGTTCTTGTGCTCTTTCTCTTAAAACACGCATGTGTGGAAGTTTTGTATCAGTTGTTTTTTTGTTTTCTATTTCTTGACGGTTATTATCTAATTCTAACTTGTTATATAACTGATCAATTTGGTTTGTTAATGAATTCTTTTCGAATGTCTCATCTTTTATTCTTTGTTCAGTAGCACTTTTGGTTTCTCTTAATTTAATTAAATTATTAGATGTGTTTGCTAAATCAGTATCAACTTGATTTTGATTTTCAGGATCTTCAAGTTGATTTTTAAGTTTAGCAATCTCTGCTCTCAATTCAGGTTTTTCTTGTGTTTCTTTATTTATTAGAAGTTGTGCTTGATTTTTAGCATTATTAAGTTGTTCAATTGTGCTATTTTGATTATACATATTATTAACTTGTAATTGATGCTCTGATAAATCAAGTTGCGATACACTTTGCTCTATTTCGCTACGAAGTTGTGCTTTTTCGGCATTTTCAGCATCTAAGCGAGCTTCTACCTGAGGTAAAAAATTGCGATAATCATTTAAGTTTTTGCTTGATAAATTATTTAAAAACTCATTAACAAAGCTTTGATTTTCAGATTTCTCTAATTTTGAAAGAATGCTTCTTATTTTGTTTTCAGTGTCTTGTTTTTCGTGATTTTCTGCTGCTATTTGATCATTCATCTCTGATTCTAATGCATAAACAGAGTTAACATTTAAATTCTTGGTATTATATAAATTCTTAAGTTTTTGCAACTTAGCATCTAAATAAGAATGTTTATTTACATCTTGAATTTGTGCTAGTAAGTTAGGAAGTTTTGTAGAAGTGTATGTGGCACGAGCATTTTCTTCGCTATCCACTGCAGCTTGAACTTTTATTTTTAATTGATCAAGTCCGACTTTTTGAGTTGCTGCTAATAACTTGTCATTATATTTGACAACATTATTATAATCTTGAAGCGAATTAAGTAGTTGTGTAATATCATAACGTTTTTGATCTTCATCTGCAATTTCAATTAATTGGTTATTAAATTCTTCGAGTTTTAATAAATCAGTTATCGGATGATATTTTGCTTCTTGCTCATCAGCAATCTTTCGATTATGCATATTAGCAAGTAGTTTTTTAATATTATTATTTGCTTGATCGCGACGATGTATTTCGGAAGCTTTCGCTTCTTGTGCTTGCTGTAAAATACTTTCAATTGTTGATCTGCCGCGTAGATCATCGATTGCTTTATTTTGATATTTGCTTTGATTTTTGTTTGTCGGATCTTCTAAAGTCGCTACAACTTGCTTAATTTGTGCTTTTAAAGCGAGTTCTTCAGCTTCAGTTGCAACAGCAGAATTTACATCATTTAATAAAGTTTGTAAATTAGCAATGCTGCTAGTGGTATTAAGTTTATTTTGAAAATTACTTTGATTTTCTGAGTAAGTTAATTTAGTGATTACATTAAGAATTTGTTTCTTTAAATCGGATTTTAGATTATCTTCTTCTTGTTTAAAGTTATTTATCTTAGTTTTAAGTGTTTCTAAAGAATTAATAGTATGTGATGAATTTAAATCATTATCAACTTCTTGGATATGGTTTGTTTGCTCTAATTTAGATTTAATTGCTTGAATTTGATTAGTTAAAAGTGCTTTTTGTAGATTTTCATTATTTAAAAATCCTTGTGCTTTGTTTTTTAATGCAGTTAACTGAGCAACAGATAAATCAGCATTATTCAATTCATTTTGAACATCTGATTTATGATTTTGTAATTCTAATAATGCAAGTGTTGAATTAATTTGGTTTCTTAATTCAGTTTTTTCTGTATTAACTAAATTTTCTGCTTGTGTTTTCAAGTTTTCAAGAGCATTAATTTGAGAAGTAGATGATAAATTATTTCTAATTAATTCCTTGTTTGAATCTTTTCCTAATTGATCAATTAAAACATCAATATCATTTTTTAATTGTTGAGTTTGTTGCTCTTCGTCACGAAGATATTGTTCAGCAGTTTGTTTTAGTGTTTCTAATGTAGGAATAGTTGCATTTTGTCTTTGATTAGTAATAGGATTGATATGATTATCAAGTTGTAATCTTGAAACTAAATTATCTAATTCAGTATTTAATGCTACTTTTTTAGCATCTTCTTGTGCTTTTAGATTATCAGCTTGTATTTTTAAACTTTGCAATTGTGCAATTGTTTGTGAAGTAGGTAAAGAATTATTAATGGTATCTTGGTTATTTTGAATTTCCAATAAACCTGCTGTATGAGTTATATCTGAACGAAGTTGAGCTTTTTGATTATCTTCACTAGTTTTAAATTCATTAGCTTTTTGTAATAATTGCTCTAGTGCTGCAACAGTATCTGAACTAGTTAAGCCTGTATTAATTTCATTTTTATGAGTTTCTAGTTCTAAATTTGTTAAAACAGCATTAATTTGTGCTTTTAGCTTTTCTTTTTGTTCTTGTTCAATAGTTTCTTGAATTTTCTTTTCTAATCCGATAAAGAAGTTAAGGTTATCAGTGGTTTTTAACTTATTAAATTTATCAGTATATAAAGTAATGTTTTCTTGTTTGGTAAGTTGTCTAATTTTTTCATCTATTTGAACTTTTAACTCTTGTTTTAAATGACTTTCATTATTTACAGCAGCAGATGAATTAGTATACATTTTTTCAAGTGCCGACACACCACGAGTTTTCTTTAAGGTTTTTTCATTATATAAAATTAAATTTGAAAAATCTTCTAGGTTAGTAATATTTTGTCTGATTAAAGTTCTTAAATTATTTTCTTGTTCATCGATTTGTTTTTGCTGCTCTACTTTGGTTTTTAAAGAGCGAAGTTGCACTAAATTAGTTGTTGTTTTTAATTCTTCTGATAATGGTTTTGAGTTTTCGCTATCATAAAAATGACTTAAAAGATCTTTTATTTGTGTTTGTAAATCAGTTTTTTCTCTCTGTTCTTGAGCTAACATCTCATCAGATTGAGTTTTAAGATGCTGTAGACTATATAATAAAGTTGTTTTAGGTAATTTTTCAGTTAATGTATTAATATGTTCAGGATCTTCAAATAATGTTTTATTATGTTCAATTTGTTGTTTTAGTTGTGTCTTCTGATTATTTTCTCTTGTATATTGAGCATTAATTTCATTATATAAAGATTGTAAGACATTTGTATCTGCAAATTCATCAAATTTATTATGTAACTTAACTAACTCAGGGATATCTTCTAATTTTGCCAATTCTTCTTTAATCTTCTTTATCAATTCATTTTGTTTATTCAAATCAGTTAATCAAGTTTGTTTTATTAATGCTGCTTTTTTATTTAAAATATCACGATAAAATGCATCAACTTGGTGTTGACTTAGATTTTCTGGGTGTGTAATTTGACTTTGCACACTTGATATTTTATTTTCATATTCTTGATATGATTCAGATGTATATACAATCGGGTTATTTAATGCTTTATTGGTAATTTCGTGTTGCACTAAAGTAAGATCAACCTTTTTATTATAGTGATCTCTTGCATAAATTAATGCATCTTTAATAGCATCTAAACTTGCTTGTGTATATGATTGATCTTTACTTTGATTTGCTTCGGTAATTTGTTTTAAAGCATTAGTAGCAGTAGTTTTTCAATGTAAAAATTCATTTCTAGATGCTTCAGTTCATAAATTATAATCACTCGGATCAACTTTATTAACTTCATTTTGTAAAGCTGTTTTATCTGTAGATACCGATGCAACTTGCACTGGATCAAAGTCATAAACTTCTAGTATCTTAGGTCTTTTAGTTTCTCAAGCAATTTTAATTTGCACAACTTTTTGATTTTGAGGTAGGATAAATTCATTAAGGTTGTTAGTTAATGTTCCTAAGAGATGGAAGGTGTTTGTTTCATTTTCTTTACGATAATATACCTTTGCAAGCGAATTACTTTCAATGGTTAAAATACGTAAATGTTTATTAATAAGTGACTTATCATCGATGGTATAAATTAATTCACCGTTTTCTTGTTTTGGTTGATAATAAGTACTTAAATCCTTATCATGAAGAAAATCTAATTTACTATCATCGGTTGGTTCATATTTAGTTCCTAAAAAATAGTTACTAGTATAGTTAGGTTGTTGGATTTTATTATGATTTACGACTATTTCATTGATTTTAAGTTTTTTATTGCTTGGATAATTAGCTTTTATTAAAATCTTGATATATCTAGCTTTTTGATTTGAAATCGAATCGTTTCCTCAATATTTAAACCCTGGATAACGATGGTCATTGATAAGTTTAGGATTCACAGCATATTTAGAATCGTAAGAACCAGTAGCGACATTTTTTAATATTGTTGTTGAATCAGCATCGGTAGTAGTATCTCCGATACTAAAAACAGTGTGTCAAGAACTTTTATCAGATGAAACTTGTACATCCATATCCCTTGGATAATCAGATGTATCATCTTGAGTATATAAACGTAGAGATTTTATATCTGTTTGACGACCTAAATCGTAAATAATATAATTATTTGCATTAATATTTGGACCAAATTGATCGTATGTAAAAACCGAACCATCTAGTTCATTATTTCGTTCTGTTTGTGGATTTTGTGTGATATCTGTTGAATCAAATTTTGGATTTAAAGCAAGGTTTTCTACTGTAACAGTTATCTTTTTAAAACTTAAAGTTAAATCCGAACTTCCTGAGTTAAATAAAGCAATATAGCGGGCTTTAGTGTTTGCAGCAATAGTATCTGATGCAGCATCAACTCATTCATAACCATTATCAGAATATTGTAATTTTAATGCATTAGAATTAGCGGTTGAATTGTCATATTCTTTATTAAATGTCTGAATATTTTGAATTTTACTTAAATCTAAACCGATTCTCTCGTTTGCTTTTAAGGTAATATCTTGCTTTTCTTCAGGACTTTTTTGATGGTATAACTCAAATGTATCGTATCCATCATATTTAGCAAGCAAATCATTAACTGCTGCATTTTCACTATAAACATAATCAGTACTGTCTTGTTTATTTTCTGTGAATGCAATGGTATTAATATTAAATCCAAAATTTTCTGCTTTTAAGGTTCTTAAACGAAGTCCTGTAACGGTTCCAAAATTATCTGCTTTTGAAATATTAATTGTAATATCATCACCAGATAAATCATATGTTTTTCAAGGAATATAAACATTATTGATTTTCTTTTCTATACTTATTTGGCTGGTGCGATCTCCTGCTCCTGGATTTTGATCATTGACATATTTATATAACAGACGAATTGATTTAAGATTTTTTGGATTTGAAAAATTAATATCAAAACCATCATTTTGACTTAATGAACCACCTGTTGATGTCGCTTTTAATCAAGCGAATGTGTGATCATCACCATCAAACATTAAATTAGGACCTTTATTATCGTGTATTAACAAACGATTAATATCAGCAGTAGTATAGTTGTATCTATCATTATTAGTTAAAAATACTCTTATTTCATCTATACGTCATCAATGCTGAACCTCTGATGTGTTTTTAATTCTAAAATCTTTTGCATGTGCATATCCTGTTACAACTGTTGAATTTTCACCTCATTTTAAATGAGTTGAACCAAATTGTTTTCATTGTCTGCTGGTATCTTTTTCATCTTCATCTTTATATTCGATGATTGCATCTTGTGGTAAATCAGTTGCAGAATCGAATGATTGGTTGATATAAATATGTGAAACTCATTGCTTTTTATCTAAACTAAAACCTACTGTAGCATCCCTTGGAATGTTTGCACCAACATTAACATCACTGCTTCCTTGTTTACCTTGAACCACCTTGGTAAATGCAGCACCTGTTGAATCTAAATCATCAAACATTTTATCAGTGCTTTTGTTTTGATAAACAAGATACATTAAATTAGTAGTATTATCAGCATTATAACTAACATGTGAATATCTTTCTCATGTTTTATTTGATGTTAATTCACCTGAATTAATAACGAATTCTTGTAAACGAACTCATTTTTGTCTAGGAGTAGTATCATTGTTTATTAATCTTACTTTTGTTACATTTGCTATATTTTGATTATTTAAAACAATCGGATTATATTGATTTGCAGATGTAACATTAACATTTCAACCATTTACATCGGTTCAACTGCTATTTGTAGATGTTTGATATTGAACTTTTGCATTTATAAAGTAATCTTCACGCAGTCCTAAATATTTCACTTGTAATGATTTAAGGGTGATTGGTTGATTAAATTCAACACCAAAATAATCATTTTGATGTAATTGTCCACTACTATTTTTTAAAATAACTTGATACGGGTTTCCTTTGTAAAAAACTGTGTCGGTTCCGCCTTTACCCAGACTATCTTGACGTTGCAAATTAGTTATAAATGTTTGTGTCAATTTTATAGGCGGGATAAAAAGTGATGATTCAATTCTTGGTTTCAATCAAGAAACTAATCAATCTAAAAATGGCATCAAATGTGAACTACCAACAATAGCATCATATGATTGTCCATTGTAGGTGATTTTATGAGTTGTTTTTAACTCATTAAGTAATTCTATTCCACGATTATAATAACTGATAAAGTCATTGCTGCTATTTTCCTGCTTTTTAATTACTGATAAAAGCAGCGCTTTTGCTGTTTGTGAAAGATTTATAAATGTATCAAGATAAACCGACATTTCCTTGTTAAATTCAGCATTTTGTGATGTTTTAAGAATACTTGCTGCTTTTTCAAAATCATGAAAATCTGTAATCAATGCTTCTGCTTTTATTTTATCAAAATGATTCGATGCTAAATTTGTTTTAAAAGCATCTATTTTAGTTTGGATTTCTTCAGACTCATCAATACTTGGATAATTACTAATATCTGGTTTTTTAATATGTTTAGCAAGTTTTAAGTATGATTGAGTTTCAATATCAAAAATATTGCTTTTATTAAGTGCGTTAGAAAATGCTGCTTGATAAATATTATTTATTTCAGTATCATTTCTTCAGATCTTTCATCCAAAATTCGCAGCAGCAAATGCAGCAATTTTTGATGCTTGTGCTTGTTGCATCGGATTAATTAATACACCTTGCAAGTTGTCTGCTGTTACATCAGTTCCAAAAAATTCTTTATAACCACCTAATATCAGTTGTGCAGGTGCATCTGAATTATTTGGTCAATTAACTCATGCAACAGGGGTTTTGTTGGTTGTAGTTTTAAATGTTGTTAAAGATGTATTATGAACCCCTGCATAAGTGCCAGTTGCTGAATTAATTATTTCAACTTCAGAAGTAAAATTAGCATAAGAGTTTGATGTTATAGTTGTATTTCTATTAGCAGGTGCATAAATTAAATTAGTACTTAAGTCACTCGTAATTTGTTGTTTTTCTTTTAATCAAGTAATTAAATCATTTAGTATTTTTGTTTCATAATGTACTTGTTGCGAAGTATTTTCAGAAAAGGGTTGGTTTTCTGCAAATAAACCAAATTTTCTTATCCCTGCTGTAATAAGTTGTTCAAATTTAGTTTTAATCTTTGATAAATTTTCATCGTAATTAGCAACTGTTATTTTATCATTTGAATCAAAAGGATCAAGCATATAAACTAAATTTATTTTAGTTTTCTTGGATTCTTGGATTAACTTTGAAAATTTATTTGTAAGTTCATCAGATGTATATTCTGTTTTTCATTGATCTCTTGTTTTTTGATCATCTTTATCAAAATATAGATATGAGTTAAGTTTATAATAACTACCTCATTTCATAAAATCTATTTTTGCATTCAAATCTCAAGGGGTTCCGTTATTATAGCTAAACACTCCACGAAGTTTTACATCTGAATAATCTTGAATATTAAATGTCTCGATTTGATCGCCATCAAGTTGATTAAGAATATGTCAAAAAGTTGTAGCACCGTAAAATGCTGCTGTGTTGTTTTTTGCTAACAAAGTAATGTAATTATGTTTTGAAGATAAAATATATGAATCATTACGTGATTTCAAAGATGCATTAAAATCAAGCCCTAATAAACTTGCTTTTTTATCAATATATGTATCGGTGTTGTCGGTTGTTCCAACTAAAATGTTTGTTTTACCATCACTATCTTCAAATGAATGACTTTCTGTAACAGTTAAATTTCTTATTTGTAAAGCTTCTTTAATTCTTGATTTAACTGCCTCATCAATTCCTTTTTCAAAAACTAAATTAACTTCTTTAGATAATAAATATTTTTTATTATCTGCATATGTTATAGATTTAACAGTCGGATAAATTTGATATATTTTATGATTGCTTGAATTATTTGGTTGTTGATTTGTTGCACTAGTAGCAGATATAGTTAATCCTACTGCCGCAGCAGCTGTTGCTGTTAAAACAAGTTTAGATTTCTTTAATCGCATTAATTACCTCTTTGTTAGATAATTAAAACACCAAAATTATTTTCTGGTTAAATTAAGGTGTTTAATTATTATCAAAATTTTCATTGTATATAATATGTAATATTATATAATAATTTAAATTCATAAGATACAATTTTTAATTTATTTATATAATAAGAACAAAAAAATTAATTTTTTATGAAAAAAATATCAACTTTTATCATAAAAACTAGTTAAATATTTTTGTATTTTTATACTTTTTTATAGATAAATAATTATTAAATTTCTTCATTTAAAAATAAGATTTTAAGCTAAGAAAATTTACAATATAATCAACTTTTTATTTAAAACATATAAAATATAATATTATTTCAGGAGAATGATGAAGCGATTTTTAAGCGGGATTAAACCAACAGGTAATTTAACATTAGGAAACTATATTGGTGCAATAAAAAATTTTATTAATCTACAAAATGAATTTCAATCACTCGTTTTTGTTGCGGATTTACATGCTTTAACAACCGGTAGAGTCGATCCAAAAGAACTACGACAAGCACGAAAAAGTATTATTGCGATGTATTTAGCATGTGGATTAAATGCTGATAAAACAATTATATTTTATCAATCAGATGTTTATGAACACACCTTATTGCAATGACTTTGTACTTCTAAAACCACAATTGGAGAACTATCTCGTATGACACAATTTAAAGATAAGTCACAAAAACTTAAACAAGGTAATGGTACTGAAAAAATCCCATCAGGACTTTTAATGTATCCGACGTTAATGGCTGCCGATATTTTGCTTTATAATCCTGATTTGGTTCCCATTGGTGAAGATCAAACACAACATCTTGAACTAACACGCAAAATCGCTGAAAGACTTAATAAAAACTATAAAATGAATTTTAAAATCCCTAATGCATATGTCGCAAAAGTTGGTGCAAGAATTAAATCCTTAAGTAATCCTAATGTAAAAATGTCTAAATCTGAAAGTGAAAGTGATAAAGGTATTATTTACCTACTTGAAAACCCACAAAGTGCTTATAATAAAATTCTAAAAGCGGTAACTGATTCAGAAAACAAAGTATATATTTCTGATGACAAACCTGGGATATTAAACTTATTAAACATCCATGCAGCATTAAATAACATTACTTTACAAGAAAGTGCAAAAATGTTTGAAAATGCAAATTACAAAGAATTTAAATCTGCTGTGGCTTTAGATGTGAAAAATCTATTAATTAAAATTCAAGCAAATTATCACGATGCTTTGTTGAAAGTTGATTTAGTAGCAGAGCAAGGAGCAATTCAAGCTAAAGAAATAGCAAAACCAATCATAAACAAACTAATGCAAAATATGGGATTTAACGGAGAAAACGATGAAAGCAGATAAACATTTAAACCACACTACATCGCATCTATTAGCAGCAGCAATTTTAAAATTATATCCAAATACTAAATTAGGTTTTGGTCCTGCAACTGATGAAGGTTTTTATTATGATTTTGAATTTTTTGAACCTTTTTCAGATACACAATTAGCTAAAGTTGAAAAAATGATGAAAAAGCTTGCAGCAAGAAATTTAATTATGCAGCAAGTATCTATTGATGAATATGATTTTATCGATAAACCATATAAAAAAGAATTATATAATGAATTAAAAACAGCAGGAAAAGATATTACTTTTTATGCATTAAAGGACCCACAAAATAATGAAACTATTTTTGTGGATCTTTGTGCTGGTGGACATATTGAAAATACTAAAAATATCAAACATTTTAAACTTTTAAACCTTGCTGGTGCATATTGAAGAGGTAATTCCGATAACATCCAGCTCACTAGAATTTATGGTACATCGTGAGAAAATGCTGAACAACTTAGTGATTATTTAGCCCTTTTACAAGATCGCAAGGAAAGAGATCACCGTAAAATAGGTAAAGAATTAAAGTTATTTATGTTTAATAAACTCGGTGGACAAGGATTACCATTTTGATTGGAAGATGGAATGTATATTCATAATGAAATAAGAAATTTAGTATTACAAAATGATCGAAAATATGGATTTACCGAAGTTTTAACACCACATTTTGGAGAAAAACAACTTTACCAAATTTCTGGTCATTTAGAACACTACCAAGATGATATGTTTAAACCTATTAATATGGATGAAAATGAGCAACTTATTGCTCGTCCGATGACTTGTCCACATCATATCATATGCTATAGCAGTGAAAAACGCTCATATCGCGATTTACCAATTCGTTATAGTGAACAATCACAACTTTATCGTTATGAAAAATCAGGTGCTTTAACAGGATTAGAAAGAGTTCGTGGAATGCTACTTACTGAAGGACATCTTTTTGTAAGAAAAGATCAAATAGCATCAGAATTTAAGGCAATGTATTCATTGATTAAAGAAACATTACAAGCATTTAAAATCCAAATTAGTTATGTTTCATTATCACTTCGTGATAAAACTGATACTCAAAAATATTATAATGATGATCACATGTGAGATGAAGCAGAAGCACAATTACGGGATGTGCTCAATGATTTAGGTGTAAATTATGTCGAAAAAGTTGGTGAGGCTGCTTTTTATGGACCAAAAATGGATATTCAAATTTTTACAGCACTAGGACACGAAATAACAGTTTCTACCTTACAATTAGACTTTTTACTACCACAACGTTTTGATATCACATTTACTAATTCAAACAATCAAGAAGAAAGACCTGTTTTAATTCACCGTGGTTTAATCGGAACCTATGAAAGATTTGTTGCTATTTTAATCGAGCAAACAAAAGGAGTTTTACCTTTTTGACTGGCACCTAAGCAAGTTACTGTAATCCCTGCAACAAACCATAATGATGACATTGAATATGCAAAAGATATAAATGATAAACTTTTTGCTAACTTCATCAGATCAAAAGTAGATTTAAGAGATGAAAGATTAGCTAAAAAAGTACGCGAAGCACAAATGTCTAAATCGAAATTCCAAGTAATAGTAGGTGAAAAAGAAAGAATCACCAACCAAATTTCTTATCGTGCTTATGCAAGCGAACAAACTATTACAATAGGTTTAAAAGAATTTATGCAAATGCTTTTTAAACTAAAGGAAAACCGTGAATAAAAAGACTCGTAATTGATGAGTATTAGGTTTTAACATTTATTTTGTTGCAATAATTATTTTTATAGTTATTTTTAGTGGTAAAGTGGTTCCTTGAAGGATAATAACTAATTTTGTCGTTCCAGGATGAGCATTAATTGTACTTTCTACATTGGTAACTATTTTTACCTTAATTCCTGTATTTTTACTTATTTTTTATAAAAAATATAAAGCATATCATTTTCAGTATTTAGTTATGGTTTTAGGTCTTTCTCTAACAATAGCATGAGTTCCAAGTGCTTATAATGAAAATAAGGATTTGCAGTGATCGTTATACCAATATGATACTATTCCTGTATTCTTTATTTATGTTTTATTTTACTTTTTAGCTTCTTATTATATAAATCCTAAAAACATTGAAAAACTTCGTAATAAATACTTGAATAAACAAAAGAAAACATCGTAATATTACGATGTTTTTAATCTGGGATATCACACCCATTAAATGGTTCAAAATCAAAATAAATCTTCTTTAATGCTTGTTTTTTATCAGTATCCTTTAATATATCAAATTCTTCTACTAGCACTAACAAATCTTTTGTTGAACCATCAACATAAGCAAGTCTAAAAATCTGTTTTGCTTGCTCTAGAATGTTTTCTGCTTGTGAATTTGCTTGATACTCAAAGGTAGCATCGAGTTCAAACAACTCTTTTATCTTTACGAATGCTTGTTCTCTTGTGAGATTTTTACCAATATAATTAAAGTCTTTCAAATAATAAAACATATAAAAAATGAAACGATATAACGGTTTTGAAAAACCTGCATTTGAACGGTAATTATTTCAAGTTACTTCGTGATAAACTGGATTATTTTTATCAACTTCGATAGCAAACACTTTTAAAAAAGCATTGTATACTGAAACAACATCCACAGAGCGGATTTGGATGACATCAATGTCATCTAAAATATCTTGATATGTATACATTATTCTCCTTTTTGCAGCTCAAACATCATATCTCGCAACTGAATAGCACGCTCATAATCTTGTTGCTTTGCTGCTGCTTCCATTTGTTTTCTTAATTCTTTAATCACATCATCTTTTTTAGCAAATTGATTTTCTTTGGTTTGTTTTTTCTTTCTTAAAATTAAATCTATTGCTCCTTGCATCCCGTCAGCATAAATAGAAGGTGGTATTGCTTTTGTGATTGTTTTAGGAGTTATATTATGAATTTTATTATATTCAAGTTGTTTTTGTCTTTTTAACTTGTTGTCATCCAAAGTAATTTGGATTGCTTCGGTAATATTATCCGTATATAAAACAGCCTGTCCATTTGCATTCCGTGATGCGCGTCCGATAATTTGGATTAATGATGAGGCAGTTCGCATAAAACCTTGTGAACCAGCATCTAAAATTAAAACTTTTGATACTTCTGGAATATCAATTCCTTCACGTAGTAAGTTAATTCCGATTAAAACCTCGATTTGTCCGATACGTAATTTACGAATCAGTTCGTTTCGTTCAAAGGTATTGAATTCCGAATGAATATATGCCGCCTTTATACCAAGTGAAATAAGATATTCCGTAATCTTTTCTGAACTTTCTTTAGTAATAGTAATTACAACAGTTTTACCACCACTTTGTCGTTGCTGAATAATAGTATCATGAATGTCCTGAATTTGGTTTACGGTGGATTTAATCACCACCTCTGGGTCAGTTAAACCTGTTGGTCTAATAAACATCTTAGTTACATTATTTTGTGCCTTATTTAGCTCGTATTCAGCAGGAGTTGCTGAAATATAGATTTTAAAAAAATCAAAATTATTTTCAGTTTCTTCAAACTTCAAAGGGCGATTTTCTAATGCAGATGGAAGTCTAAAACCATAATCTACCAAGGTTTGCTTTCGCGAATGATCCCCTTTATACATTGCATTAAGTTGTGGAATAGACATATGCGATTCATCGATGAAAACCAACGATTCAGGGGGGAAATAATCTAAAAGTGTGTATGGTCGCTCACCAAAAGTTCTACCATCTAAATACATTGAATAATTTTCTATCCCTTTGCACATCTTAAATTCAGATAACTCATCTAAATCATTGCTAATTCTTTGATTCAGTCTTTGCGCTTCCAGCAGTTTGTTTTCTTTATAAAAGTCAGCAAGCCGTTGATGTAATTCAGAACGGATTTTAGGGATAATTTGATCATATATGCTATCATCGGTTGCATAAGCATCTCCGGGAACTAGCACAAAGATTTTCTTTTTTTCAATTACATGTTTATTTAAAGCATGAATAATAGCTATTTCTTCAATAATGTCATCAAAAAAACTAACTCGCACAGCAACTTCTTCATTATCTGATGGTCTGATGATAACTTCATCACCTTTAACAGAAAATTCACCAGGCTTTGCTTCAACATCGTTTCGGTTGTATAAAATTTTAATAAGTTTATAAATAAAATCTTTTTTGCTTATTTGCAATCCTACATAGAAACGATAAAAAGATTCGCGGTATACATCTGGATTTAATGCACCATAAATCGCACTAACTGATGCTACTACAATTACATCTTTGCGAGTAATCAATGAGTTTATTGAACTCAATCGCATTACTTCAATTTGCTCATTTGTACGCGAATCTTTTTCTATATAAGTATCTGTATTAGGTTTGTAAGCTTCAGGTCTAAAGTAATCAAAATATGATATATAGTATTCAACAGCATTATCAGGAAAGAAGTTTTTTAATTCAGAATAAAGTTGACTAGCTAAGGTTTTATTGTGCGATAAAACTAAAACAGGTTTATCAAACTCTTTAATCACATTTGCTATTGTAAAGGTTTTTCCAGAACCAGTGACACCGTGAAGCACTTGATGTTTATGGTGCTTGTTTATGCCGTTCACAAGAAATGATATAGCCTGTGGTTGATCACCAGATGGTTGATACTGTGCATTTAATTTGAAGATACTCATATGATTTTATTATATCACATTTGCTAAAAACTATAATTAGCATAGAAAAAATGCATAAAAATGCACTTTTTTGCTATTCTTGCTCACTTGTATATCTTTCAACTTCATAAGCACAATCATCAATCACTAATTCAACTTGATCAAAACTATCAATAATGCAACCAGCGGCGCGTTCATGACCACCACCGCCTCATTTTAAGGCTACATTACGAACTATTGGACCATTTGAACGAAATTCAACACGCACCCTACCATCTTCTTCTTCTAAAAATTGCACTCAAATCGGAAACCCTTTGATATTCGCAATCGAATTTACACGCAATGAACCTTGAGAAGTTTTTCCATATTTTTTTGTGGTAAGCAAGTCATTTTGAATGTATGCTACCCCTTCGCGAGTTTTTAAAGTAGACATCAATCAGGCATTAAATTTTAAGTCTTCCAAGGTTGTTTGAGATAAATTCTTATGAATAAAATCTGCATCTAATCCTGCTTGATATAAATGTGCAACTAAATTAAAAGTCCTTGCACAAGTGTTATTATATAAAAAGCGTCCTGAATCGGTATAAATCCCTAAATATAAATAATTAGCAGCCTTTGGTGTTATTTTTCAATTGCTTTCAACTGCTAATTCAGTTACCATTTCATCAGCGGCTACATATGTTGAATCAACCCATCTAATAGCATTTTCCGCTAAATCATCTTCATTAGGATGGTGATCTATCCTAATAACTTGAGCAAACAAGTTTTTATCTAAAACATCACTAAATTCAATTCTCTCTTTGAAATTAGCATCCACAACAATCCCAAGTGATTTTGCCAAGATTTCATCATTAGGGATCAAATCGTGTTCAAAATTCATAAACTTAAAAGCATCTTGATGGTCACCAATTGCATAAACCATCTTATGTGGGAAGTTATCTTGAATTAACTCTTTTAGTGCAAATTGTGAACCTAGACAATCTCCATCGGGACGAATGTGATGAAAAATAACTATATTATCATATTTTTCAATTGCATTTTTAATATCTGTTAAATTACCTACTCGCATTTTTCCTCTCAATCACTTATGCTTTGATTCAAGTCCTTTAAAACATCATTAACTTGGCTTCAGTTTTCTAATGTAATTCCTGCTGCATTATCGTGTCCACCACCATTATATTTGTTTGCAACAACATTTACTAACGGTCCACTTGAACGTAATCTACCACGTATTCTACCATCTTCAAGTTGGATAAATAATGCTCAACATAAATTATTTTCAATATTTGCTAACTCATTGACATATAATGCTGCCTGTAAGGAATTGATTTCAAATTCATTTAAAAAATCTTGTTTGATTTCATAATATAAAACTCTGTTTGATTGTTTGAATTCTGAAAGAATTTTACCAATTATTTTTATATCTTTTAAACTTCTCTTACTTAGTTGTCTCAAAATGTTTTGTGGATGGAACCCATTTTGCATTAAAAATGCTACAAGTTGATATGTTCGCTGCGATGTGTCAGGAAATAAAAAGCGTCCTGAATCTGTATTAATACCTAAATAAATATGTTCTGATGCACTCTTTGATACTTTTCAACCTGTATCATAAGCTAATTGCGCAATCATCTCAGCAGCCGCTACATAATGCTCATCAATTCAATTATATTCATAATCAATATCTGCTTCATTTGGATGATGATCAATTCTTAATCTTGCAGTAGTTAATTTTTGATATAAAAGTTCAGCACACTGAATCCGATCTCCACTTGATGCATCAACAACTATTGCTAATGAATTGTTAAAATCGATGTCTTCAATTTTATCAAAATCATAGTTCATAAAATCAAAAACGCCTACATTATCACCTACCGTATAAACTTTTTTATTTGGAAAGTTTGTTTTAATAAGTTCTTTTAAACCAAATTGAGAACCTAAACAGTCACCATCAGGACGAATATGGTGAAAAATAATTATATTTTCATATTTATTAATTGCATCAATTGCTACTTTTGAATTACCTATCTTCATATAACTCCTTACTGTGCTTTTTTATGTAATTATTTATTTTCTGCATCATCTGTTTTTTAAATTCATTAGTATTATATCCATCATTAAATATATTTAATAATTTCTTATAAATTTGTTCATTCGATAGATTATTTAAGTTGTTTTTAAATTTATTTAATTCGGTGTTATTAAAAACATCTGAATTTTGCATATTTAAAATCAAGTTATTAATTTTATCATTTATATCCTGTTTTAAAAGCATTAAATCACTCATAGTTATATAATACACATCTGAAAATGTAGTTAAAAAGTTAAAATAATTTTTTATTTTTAGAAAATCTGATTCATCCAAAATCGGTTCAAATGATAATGTTTTAAAAAACGATGTATCAATTGCCTGGAATATTTGTCTCATATCATCAAAAAATGGTCCAAAATATGCTATAAGTTCTTTTTGAACTTTTAACAGTTTTTCTCAATTTGACTGTATATTAGTCACATTAGATTTTTCTTTAACATTTTGATTAATCAATTGCTGATATTTTTGCAATCTTTTATCAAGGTGATTATTAGAATTTACATCCTTTGCTAAATTATAAAATAAATTCTTTTTTCCTTGGTCTGCAAGTGCGATAAAACCTTGGAATTGATTATAAAAAATATATATATCAGAATTAATATCTCTTGGAAAATATTGTGAATTTATATATATAAAATGATTATACAATAATCCTTGTGATAATAAATTAAAATCCCCAAGATATAAAAAATCATTGGTTGTGTCTTTTAAAGAACGAAAACGATTCTCGTTTTCTCCGTGTATAAACTTATATTTTTCTAAAAAAGTTAATGAAGCAATACCTTGTTTTGAATCATTTATTTTCTCTAGTGGGATTATAGATAATTCGTTCTTTAAAAGATTAAATAATTTATGTTTTGCCTGTATCGATGCTGCAAATTTTGTTAAATCTTTTGCTGCAACTTCTCCGCTTCCTTGTCTTAATTGCTCAAATGTTTGCTTAAAAGAATTATCAAAATAGGCAACTAAGGCAAGTAAATATTTATATCTCGGATTATTTTCTTTTCTTGTATTAAGATAAAAATTATGAAAATCCTTTAGTTCAGAATCAACACTAATCGAACTACATGAAACAGTAGTTAAAAAAATTGATGGGAGTGAAAATCATAAAAGCAGTTTAAATTTCTTTTTAAACATATATATTAATTCTATCATTTTTTGGTTTTTTTAATTAAGAATTTGTCTAAATTAACAAACTAGAATATGAATACTTCTAGTACTTATATCTTATTAACTGTGAAATTTATATAACTTCTGCTAAATTTTCCTTTTTGTTATTTAATTATTAATTATACTTTGATAAGTTTTGATATATATTTATATATGTCATTCCAACATAATATATAGCAAGTTATTATCTAAGGTGACTATTTTCGCTTATTTTTTAATAACAAAAGAAAGAAAAAAATATATAATTATAAAACTATATGATTATAAAAATTAGGGGGATTTATGGATAAAAAAGATAAATTTGTGCAATTTAGACAAGAAGAAATTGCATATGCAATAGCAAAAGCAAAACAGAAACAACAAAAACAAATCTATAAAGAACAACAAAAACAACTCCCTTGAATTAAACGTGATTTAACAAAAAACTTATTTATCTCATTTTTAGTTTTAATTTTGATTATTGGTTTATTATTAATAGCATTCTTTATCGGTAAAACCTTATAGGAAGTTATCTTGGATGATGCAATTTTAGTATTATTAATAATTATTTTAATTTTATTAACTGTAATTATAATAATAATTTTATGACCTACCATACACACATTTTTTAGTTCAAAATTAAAAAAGAATAAATATGATAAACTCGGTAAAAGTAGTCAAATCCGTTTAATCAATCAGTTGCGAGAAACAGTTGAATATTTATCAAAACATAAAATAGGTGCATTAATTACCATTGAGAACACAGAAAATATTGATAATTTGAGAACTGATGGTGTTGTTTTAGATGCAAATATTTCTAGTTCTCTGCTTATTTCAATTTTTAACAAAGAATCTCCTTTACATGATGGGGCAGTAGTAATACGTGAAAATCGGATATATTATGCTGCTACATTTTATAAAATTACAAGTAAATCAGTAAGTGCAGATTACGGTTCGCGTCATCGTGCTGCAATTGGTATTTCTGAACAATCTGATGCAGTTACAATTGTTGTTTCTGAAGAAAATGGTTCGATAAGATTTATGAAACGTAGTAGCATTGAAATAATTAAAATGAATGAATTTCAAGAACAATTGATTAACTATCTTAAGGAGTAATTATGGAAAACAACACAGTTGAAATTACCCTTGCGACTCTTATTGGTAAACTTCGAATTTTAACAAAAGAGAAAAGTGTTAAGAAAATTCGGGATCTTGAAGAAGATACACCACATGCTGACTTCGCTAAGGCGGTTGAATCACTTCCTGACGAACATCAAATTTATATTTTGCGTATTTTAAAAACTGAAGAAGCTGCTGAAGTTTTTTCATACTTAGATGATGATGTAAAAATTAAACTTGTTAATTTATTTACTGATGACTTAGGACAGAAAGTTTTGCAAGAAATCGAGACTGATGAATTAGCAGACATTTTAGAAGAATTACCAGCAAATTTAACTCGCAAAATTCTTTCACAGACACCTAAGGAAAAAAGAGAAAAAATTAATCAAATTCTTTCTTTCAATGATGATCAAGTCGGAAGTTACATGAGCGTGGATATTTCAATCCTTAAATCCAATTGAACTTGTAAAAAAGCGATTGCTAAAATTAAAAGAGATTATAATCAAAATATTTTAATGGGTTATAATTTTTACATAACTGATCCACATGGTTTTTTATTAGGTGATGTAACATTAGAAGAACTTGTTTTTTCCGATGAAGATGTCTTGCTTGAAGATATATATAATGCTGTTGCAAGTGTTAAACCTACTGATGATAAAGAATTTGCAGCACAGGTTTTTTCAAACCATGATAAAGCAACTTTACCAGTTGTAACGAGTGATAACCGACTTATCGGGATGATCACTTCCGATGATGTTATCGATATTATTCAAGATGAAGCAACTGAGGATATTTATAAAATGGCTGGTATTAATGCTGATGCAGCAGAAGAAAGTTATTTAAAAACATCAATTTTGAAAATTATCAAATCCCGTGTTTTATGACTTATTATCCTTATGCTATCTGCAACTGCATCACAATTTATTATTCAAGAATTTACAAATCTTTCTGAAAATGTCATAAAAGGACTTGGTATTACAGTATCAACAGCGATTATAGTTTCACTTATTCCTATTATCTCAGGTGCCGCCGGAAATGCCGGTTCACAATCGTCAACAACAATTACCAGAGCTGCTGCATTAGGTGACTTTACTAAAAAAGAATATCGAAAGGTAATTTTCAAAGAACTTAATGTAGGTTTGATAATTGGTGCAATAATGTTTACGGTAAATGTTATGCGTCTATATGTTTATTATGGTATTTACAGTGCTTCACCAAAATTTAAAGATGAAATTGGTGACTGAGCAACATTATCATTTATCATTATTGCTAGTTCTTTATCTTTATGATTTGTAGTAATTTTTGCTAAGTTTTTAGGAACTACTATTCCACTTTTAGCAATACGTTTCAAAAAAGATCCTGCTGTTATGTCAGCACCTATTTTAACCACTCTTTCTGATGCTTTATCAACCTTGGTTTTCTTTGGACTGAATTTATTTGTTTTATGATTTGCCTGAAAAGTTGGTATCATATCATCAAAATCACACAACGAACATCATAGCAAAGAATTATTAGACATCGGCATCCCGATAATTCAAAATATGAATATTTATACACCTATTAACTTACCAAATCTAGGAGTTTAATTATGGATAATACAGTAGATATTGAAAAATTAAAGTTATTAGCAGAACGCTATAACGAAATTAATGATGAATTAAAAGAAATAAAAAAGGAGATGAATCAACTTGTATCTGGTACTCAAGTTGCTATTCACGAAAGACTTTCTGATGGTGGATTCGTAATATATGAAAAACCTGAAAACAAAGAAGTGATTAGTAAAAACTTAATAAATGCAATGCTTATCGATATAATTATGCGCTTAAGTAAAGGTGAGCTAGAGAAAGCTCCAAACATTGAAGAATTGAAAACTCAAATCGCTTTAGGTTGTCGACTTGAAAAAACATTTAAATGAAGATTACAAATTAAAAGAAAATAAGGAGATATATGAATATTATTAGGTTTGAAGAAACCCCGACTGCAAACCAAGGCTCAGTTACAACTAATACCACTGCTTCTCCGTTTGGTGGTAGTGGGATTATTATATGAGTTATTTTTGGTGTAGTTATTCTTGCACTAATAGGTTATTTTGTTTATCAATCAATTAAAACTAAGGTTGAAAACAAAAGAACAAAGGCTGCTGCTGCTGAATATGAATGAAATTCGAAGTTATATTGGTATGAGACTACTGTTAAGTTAAATAAATTGATTGATTTAAATCACCAAACACATGAAAATTTTGTTGTAAGTATTGGTGAATACAAAATGTCACATATCAATATGGCTACAAAAAGCCTTCTTAATGATATCTTAGATGAATATGAATTTAAAAATTTTATTATTCAAAATCCTAAATTTCAAAAAGAAGTGCAAGAAATACAGATGCTAAGAGATTTAAATTCTAATCTTTGAGAAAAGAAATTTAGTATTCTGCTTGCTGACTTTAAAAAATATGTACCAGAAGCACAAAAAATAGCAACGGAAGCTGCACGAACAAATGTAGATGATTTAAAAACACCTGAACAAATCGAATCTGCTTTTGAAGAAAAATATAAAGAAAGATTGTTAGAAAAACGTAATGCAATGAATTAAATCATTAAATGTTCCTAATAAACTTACTTTAATAAGAATTATTTTAGTTATACCAATTATTATCCTTATTAGTATTAATGCAACGATTTTCTTTGCAAATAAAGATATTTTAAATCAAACTAATTCGCTTTTAGCTATTATGTATTTAATTTTTAACATCCTTATTTTTATTATCTTTATCACTGCGATGATTACTGATTATTATGATGGTAAAATAGCACGTAAAAACCGTATTATTACTGCTTTTGGTAAGTTATGAGATCCTCTGGCTGATAAAATAATGACAACTTCTGTTTTAATTTATCTTTCTGTTATTTCTTATACGCCAATTTGGTCAACAGTATTATTCATATTACGTGACATAATTGTTGATGGATGTCGTGGGTTATTGATAAAAAATAATCAGGAAATTTCAGCAAACTTTTGAGGTAAACTAAAGACTTTATTAATGAGTTTTGCTATACCTATATTACTTTTATTTGTAATTATTATGCAATTTATACCTAATATTTCATATTATCATAGTTATTTATATTACTGAATTTATATAATAAACATTCCTTTATTTATAGCACAATTATTCTCGTTATTTTCTGGATATATTTATATAAAATTAGCAACAAAATTTTTCTTTTAAGACAAAAAGTTGGTGTTACCAACTTTTTATGTAAATAAATCTAAATCATAATAAATTGCATATAATATTTTGCTTCAATATAACAAACCAATTAGTTCTCCAAATGCTTCTTCATCGTTATTAGCTATTTCTATCTCAACAGATTTAGAATCATCAATATATGAAATAAAATAGTTATTAAAAGAATTAAGACTGGTATTTTTAAAGGCATGTAAGGTAAAATTAGAAAGATTTGATAATAAATCATCAAAATCAATATTCGAAGATAATTGATAATCAAAATATTTACGTTTAAATACAAAATAAAATAAAGTTTTTGGTAAACCGTTTGATAAAATAGATTGACCTATGCTAGAAATATCCCGAGAAAAAACACAACTATCATTAAAAACTTTTTTTCTTACTGTAAGCATATTAAAATGGTAAGCAAACACCTTTGATAAATTTTCTAAAAAATCATCATAACCAACAAAGATATTTAATGAAATATCTTTTTTTGTGTTGTTTGCTTTATAAAAATTAACTAAATGTAAAAACAAACCTAGTGCTTTGTTAAAATATGAATCGTTTGCATAAATGCTTTCAGAAATGTTTTTATACCCGTGAATTAATTTATTTAAATTTACTCCTTGTGTAGCTAATAATACTAAATATAACTCTGAGAAAAAAGAAAATTGGTTATGAACTGATGATGAGACAAACAATATATTAGAATCAGGGATATTATATTTTGCTAAATTAGCAAACCATTCTTTTTTACCAATAAAATAAATAAGTTTTTGCACAAAAAATTCACTTGCATGCTGGTTAAATTTTGATAGAACTAATTCAATCAACCATTTACTTTTTAATTTATTGATGTTATCAAATACATCTAAAAACATTATTCCTGTATGTTTTATATCACAGTGATGAAAATATGTATAAATCTTAGATTCAATGTTAACTTTTGTATCTTCGTTATTAATAAAAATTAATTTTATCTTTACATCAGAATAAAAATCATATTTACCAAAAATAAATTCAAGTGCTGATTGAAGCATCAATTGTGTCTGTTTTGATGCTATTACTAGCAAATATTTAATATTATTTTTATATAATAAATTACAAAAATTAATAATATTATTAAATCCTTTAACACTATAATTTATTGCTATATCATCAAATCCTAGGTGTTGTGAACCTTTAAAATTTAAACTTTTAAGTTTACTGATAATATTAGTGTTAAAAATGTATAATTCTTTTTGTAGATATTTTGCTTTATATAAAGTATTTATTTTAACCTTTGACATCTTTATTTACATCCTGGTTATTTTCTCGTTTTGCAAATTCCTTGATGCGTATGTTCATATAATTAATTAAGTTTCTAAAACCTTTTGAAGTTTCTTTTAATCAATAATTTCCATATGTTCTTAATTCATTAGGATGATTTTTTTTATAACTTCCATATCCATAGTTTTTGTTTATATTAAAATATAAACAGACAAAATTTACGATATCTCCTATTTTGAATATATCGTAAATTTTGCAAGGTTTATAATCGCTAATATCTTCGCGATAAATAAAAAACTTAGTAAAATCCTTGGTTTGCAATGAAACATATTGTGGACCTACTTTAAACACTTTTGCTATAACAATATCACCGACCTTGTATTTCATTATATAATTATATCTTATTATTTTAAAATTACCCGTCTTTTAGATTCGAATTGATAATCACTAGCATATAATGAACCGTCACTAAAATCTAACTTTATTGCATTCTTAATTGGCTCAAAATAAGCATAATATACTTTCAAGCGTTTATTTTGATAAATTATATATGCACCCGGATTGCTTGAAAAACAACGTATGATATTAAATGCTTGTTGTTTACTCATATAACTAGTTAAAAGTGCATCATCTTTACTTAACTTAGGAGACAAAACTACTTTGGATACATCTTGTTTTATAGGATTTATTTTATTCAACTCTATATCTTTTAGTCATTTTACTATATTTTCAGAAGCTAAATTTGAAAGTTTTTCAAACATTGTTTGTGATGTATCTCTTGGTAAGATAGCAATTTTTGATGTAAACAGAATGTCTCCTGCATCAAATTCTTTGGTCATATATATTAGTGAAATTCCTGTTTCTGAATCGTTATTTAACAAACTATATTGAATCGGTGCTGCTCCACGATATTTAGGAAGTAAAGAACCATGAATATTTATAGATGCTATTTTTGGTAAATCAAGAATTTTTGTTGGGATATATTGACCGAAAGCACAAGTTAAAAATATATCAACTTGATATGATGCTAACTGCTCATAGATTTGCGATATTTTCTGGGGTTGATATAAAGGAATATTATATTTTTTTGCAAGTAATTTCACTGGTGTAGGATTTACTTTATATCCACGTGATGCTGGACGATCTGGCTGACTGACAATGGCAACTACATCAAAGTTATTTATCACTTGTTCAAAGGGTTTAACAGCAAATTCAGGTGTTCCTGCTAAGATAATTTTCATTATTTATCCTTTTTATTACCAATTCATAAGGAACGATAGTTTGATAGTTTATTTATAAGCATTAGTATTTTTTTAGCCATCGGTGTTAATCCGTTTCGATCATCTTTATACCCGTCTTTGAAAAACTGTTTATCCAGTAATTCAGGGGTATAATAAGAACCGAAAATAACTATTTTTTTATTCGCTACACATTCTGTTAATAAAGGTTCTAAAAAAGTTTCTAAAAATCAATTTGAAAACTTTTTTAGTCCAAGTTCGTCAAAAATAATTACATCTAAGTACAAAATACTGGTTAAAAAATCATTAATTTCACTTACTATATCTTCGCTATTACGTCTTATGAAAGTTTTTGAATATGAATCTAAATTATTAATATTTAAATAGGCAACTTTTTTATTCATTAAAGCAAATTCGTTAGTCAAAGCTGATAACATTAGATTTCGTGAACTTTCTGCATCACCGTATAAGAAAAACCCACGAAATTTATTTTCATTAATTAATCATGGTGAATTTATTTCCATCATATGTTTAAATCCACTTTCTGATTCTGAGGTAATTTGTAAATGTGACAAACTTTCAGATGTCATCGGTGAAGAAATGTATTTAAATTTTATGTTATTCAATAATTTATAGTCAGTTATATAAGGTGATTTGTGATTAAGTGTCTTGGTAAAATTTATTTGACCATTATACCCACGTTTAATATTTGTAATAAATAAACGATTCGGGTCATTTTGTTCTTGAACATAGTCAATTAAATTGGCATATGAATTAATAATATCATTCTCTGTAAATGCTAATGTTTTAAAAATAGGTGATAATATTGGATTTTGTTTAATTTCATTAATAACTTGTTGTTTTGATGGTAAATTTGTTAAAGAAAGATGTGGGTTTTGAAAATTAGATCTGGGTTTTGAAAAATCAAACATTAACTAGTCTTTCTAGTGAGAAAATCTTGTTTTAATACAGTTTTTTGCTCAAAAATATGGGTGTATCTCTTATCAATTTTTAATTTACCATCTAAATATTTTTCAATATCTTCAAATTTAAACAAGTTTTGTGAACTTATTTCTAAAATCATTGTTCAGATGTGTTTATGTCACTTATCGCTTTTATATTTTAAACGTGCTATATACATAATTAAGTTTAAACATTTGCTTTCTGGAATTCTATCTGTTCATGTTTTTAATGAAATTTCATCAGCTGATGAAATTTCTTCATTACTTAGTTGTTTAAAAAAAGCCTGTGGTGTAAGTTTTAAAATTGCTTCATATGCATTAGAATATTGTACATTTCCTATTTCTAATGGAATAGGAAGGTTATGTTTTTTAGTATAAACCTTAATTTCTTGATCACTTATTAAAGTAGCACCTTGATTCATAATTAATTTTCTTTCAATTTGCTCTGATTCTGTTTGATTTACAGTTGAAAAAACACTAAAAAAATCTGATGTAATATCTTCATAATTAAATTCATATGAAGACACAATTTTTTGCCTTCTGGATTTTATGAACTTATCAAAATTTATCTTCCCTATTTTACTTACAATTAAATTAGTCAAAAAGGTATTTCGCTGGATATTTTCAGGTGTAAGTGGTTTTTGAATTTCAAAAATTGTTAAGGCTTTTTTATTATCTTTATATGTATTAATCAAACCAGCTCCTTCTAAACGGACACGAGCCGATTGAAGTTGTGATTCGTGTATATTTATAAAAATTGCTAATGTTGAAAAATCATATTCAACCACACTATAATCTTGCCCACCTGCTAAATCCAGTAAATACTCGTATAAACATACTCCTTCAGGGCCTAAAAAACTTCCATAAAATTGTCTTAGGTTATGTAAATCATCTGTAGAGATATTAAAATTTTTAGAAATAACAAAATTATTATATTCCAAATGTTGCATTAAACTCATCTGGTACTCCTTTTTAGATAATCAGGTAAGAATAATTTTAAATACTTATTTATATTTTTGCAGAATTTTCATAATTTTTTGCTTAGTATCACGACTTCTCATAGGGATATTCACAACCCTTTTGTTTCTAAAAAATTCGTTTTTAGTTCATTTATAGTTATTTTTTTTATCTAAATACTCAAAAAATGACTTTTCCACAAAGCGCTTATTAACAAATTCCTTGCGCTTTTTCGGACATATAGACATATTTCAAATTTCATCAAAAAGGTCACTAAAATCTGTTATTTGAGTAAATAAAATTGGTATTTCAACAAAATCAAATGTTTCTTGTAGTAATTTTGTTTTTAAATATGGATATAAAAGTCTTTCAAGAGTTTCAAAATTGTTATAATCAAGTGCTAATCAATCTTTTAAAACTTGTTTTGATATTCTACCATCCTTTATTAAAAACTCTCCGATGCTGCATTGTATCAGTTTGATAAAGGCTAAATCATTTTGATATATATTTAATACATATTCATCCATATTTATGGTTTTATAGCCCAAGGAAGCTAATGTGTTAAGAAAATAACTTTTTCCTGAGGCGATTCTACCTACAATTGCTATTTTTTTAGTTTTATTAGTCATGATTTTACCGTATTAAGTTGTAGTTGATCAAGAACATCATTTGCAGCATCTAAATCGATGTTGAGCAGATATTTTTGGATATTCAGATCAAAATCACTTACATCTGTGTTTAATTTTGCCAGTTCATAGCACATTTTTCCATCACTATAACCTGCTAAAAGTTTTTCTTTAATTGATTTGGTAAAGAGATTGCTGTTTACGATATTTTTATAGATATTATCAAAGTCATTGAAAGCCTTAATTAACTTAATTGCTGTTATATCACCAATTCCACATACTCCAGGTAGATTATCCGATGGATCACCTTTTAAACCTTTATATGTAGCTATTTGATTAGGTTTTATATGATAAAATTCAACAAAATTTTGCTCATTAATATGAAGATATTCATTTTTTTTATTCAATATAACTTCAACATCTGAACTAACTAATTGTAATAAATCTTTATCGGCTGAAAAAATAAACTTTTTACCTGGTATTTTTGTGACATAAGTTGCAACAAGGTCGTCTGCTTCATCACCAAATTGCTGAAATCATGGTAATTTTAACACACTTAAAATCTCTTTGATTTTATCAATTTGCAAATATAGCTCATTCGGAGATGAAGCACGACCTGATTTATACTTACTATATTGCAAGTGTCTTTTCGTTTTTCCTGGTGCATCAAAAGCGATGAAAAGGTATTTTGGTTTTATGTGTTTAATTAACTTAATCATTTGCATTAAAAATAGTTGTAATGCATTAGTTGGAAAACCTTCATCGTTTCTTAAAATATTAGTTAAATCGCCTCGATATGATGCATAAAAAGATTGAAAAATTAAATAATTTCCATCTATTACTAATGAAATTTCTTGCTTAGTCATTGATTAGTTCCTTGTATTCGATAAGATTATAAAATCCGTTGCGCTTTTTTACAAATGCTCGAATTCGTGTTTTTGGTTTTTGATTTAATAAATTTTTTATATTTTGACTTCAACCTTGCAGTTCTACAACCGCTGAAATATCTTTAACTTTTACCTTTGTGTGTCTAGGATTGTTTCCGTTTTTAACTGATAAAATCTCAACATCGATTCATAAACCTACTTCATTAACATTAATCAGACACGGAATATGATCATCTTTTAATTTTTTTAAATATTCTTTATTATCCGTTGTATATTTGGCCCCTAAATATTTAATTTCATATGCTTCTTGCTCGGTTAAATCTTCGGTAACTGGTGGAAATATCATTTGTGAGAGCTGTGCATTTGATATATATGTTAATAAAAAATTAAAATCATCTAAATTTTCCGAACTTCTTTTTACTTGCATCTGATAGGCGGCAAAAAGTTCATTAATAGTTGGAATCATAGTAAGTAAATATTTAACTCCACCAAAGCTTCTGAAAACTCCTGCTTTAATTAAAATATCTATAACTGCTTCACCAATACCTACCCTTTTTAATCTTAAAATAGCAGTTATAAAATCAGGATAATATCCGTAATTACTGCGTTCACTGATAATCTTAGTTACAGCAACCGAACCAATACCTTTGATAATCTGCAAGGAAAGATAAATACGATCCTTTCAAAACACTGCTGAGGCACTAGAGATATTAATATCAGGAGCTACAACTAAAATACCTTGCATATAAGCCTCTTCTGAATATCTTTTGATATTTGATGAATCCATCCCTGCATCTGATAATAATGCTTGATAAAAAATTTGTGGATAGCGTGTTTTATAATAGGATAATTTATATGCTATCAATGCATATGCGACAGCATGAGCTTTGTTAAATCCGTAATTTGCAAAACTTTCTATTTTACTATAAATTTCTTCAAGCTTTTCTTCTGGAATATTATTTTTTAGTCCACCTTCAAAGAATAAACCTTTTAATTTATGTAACTCATGCTCATCTTTTTTAGAAATTGCACGACGTAAAAGGTCTGCTTGTGAAAAAGTCATCCCTGTCAATTTTTGAGCTATTTGCATAATTTGTTCTTGATATACTATAATCCCATATGTTTGCTTCACAATAGCATCATAAATCGGATGTACTTTTTCGATTAAGTGAATATTCTGTTTATTTTTAGCGTATATGGGTATATATTTTGCAGGTCCTGGTCTAAATAGTGAAATAATTGCATAAATATCATCAAAACTATCAACATGCACTTGTTTTATAGTTTGTCTCATTTTAGGAGATTCAAGTTGAAAAATTCCATCAGTATATTGTTTGTTTAATAAATCAAATGTTATTTTATCATTAAAAAGTGAATAAGATTGATTCATTATATTATCAAAATGGTTTTCTTCAGGTAGTTGGTTTTCAATTTCTTGTATAAAAGTAAGGTTTTTTAGTCCTAAAAAGTCTATCTTAATTAAACCGAAACGTTCTAAATAATTCATTGTCATTTCTATTTGTTGAAAACTATTATCATTATAATGAGTTGCTACTAATTGATTAATTGGTTGATTTGCAACCACTACACCAGCAGCATGTAAACCAACCTGTCGTGGTAGTCCTTCAATTTTTGATGCTAGTTGATGTAATAAAGGAAATTTAGAAATATGTAATCTATATTTTGAATTATTTTCGTAAGCATCTAAAAGGTTTTTATCATTTAAACTTAGTGTTGATGCAATGTTATCTATTTCAGTTTTGCTGATATTGATTAAATTTTTTGAAATTAAATAACGAGCAACATCGCGAATTGAATTTTTACTAGCCAATGTCTGAAAAGTCGATATTAATGCAAAATTTTCGCTTCCATATTTTTGTTTTAAATAACTTAATACTTCGTCGCGACGGTTATCTTGAATATCAATATCAATATCAGGTAATGACACACGATCGACATTCAAAAATCTTTCAAAAAGTAAGTCAAATTCAAGTGGATTAATCGATGTAATTTCTAATAAATATGCTACCAAGGAACCTGATGAACTACCCCGACCTGGTCCGATATTTATCTTATGCTCGCGGGCATAAGAGAGTGCATCATGAATAATTAAAAAATAATCAATAAATCCAAGCGAATCAATCACTTTTACTTCATGTTTAATTCTTTGAATAACTTGTTCTTTATCATAATGTTTAATTAGTTGCTGGTAGCGTTTACCTAATACCTTTGACTGAAATATTTCTTTGGAATTTTCGGAAAACTTTGCTAATTTGATTTTTGAATCAGGTTTACTAATTGATATTGATTCAACTATTTTTAGCATATTTAGATAAACTATCTCATCAATATCTTCAAATTCATTATCATCAAAATAATCATTATATACTCTTATTGTTTCGTTTTTGCCTGCTATAAAAGTTAAGATAGGTAATAGTTCATTGTCATCAAAATGTAGAATCCTTTTGGTTGGAGCATAAACACTTTGATGATGTAATACTTTTTTTGAATTAAGATAGAAATTATCTAAATAATAATCTAAATTAATTTCTTTTGCTATATGTCCATATTCATCATGATCAATTAAGTAAATATCATTATTATCAAGGTAATAATAATCAGGGATTTGACTTTGTGAAATATTTGTAACGATTTTATATAAGTAATTTAATCCATTATTATTTTTTGCTATAGCAATAACTCTAAAACCTTGGATAAGTTCTAATTCAACTCCTATGATAGGTTTAAAATCATATTCATCCATAAATTCTCAATAATACTGCAAAGCATAAAAATTTTGAAAGTCAGTTAAGGTGATATATTCTTGATTCATTAGTTTGCTTAAATGCAGCAAATCAGCAACCCTAATTGTAGAATTTAAAAATGAATATTCAGTATTTGTATGTAGATAGATTTTTTTTCTCATATTTAAATTCTATTATATTTATTTTTTAAATAAATATAATAATATTATTAACATACTTATTCACAAGTTATATATATAAAAAATACCTTTTCCCACCTTTACAAAGGAGAAAAAGGTAGATTACAATTAGTTATTCAGATGTATAAAAATATTCTACTTCTGCTTTTTGCATTATATATGTATCAATATTTTTAATAACATCTTCATATATTATAAGAATGTTGCGATTCTTTGCTAATGTAACTAATGAAAACACTTCTAAGAAGATGTTATTGTTTAAATGAATTTTTTTTGATATATCCTTTCCTATTACAATAGCTTTTAATTTAACATCGTTTATTATATTAAATAAATTTTTGTCAATTGTATTAACATATAATGTTGTTGCAATACGCTTTTTTAAATTTTCCGATATTTTCTGTTTAAGTTTTGGAACATCAAATATATTTTTTTCGCTATATACTAGTGGGATTGGTGATTCTTGTGTTATAAAAAAATTATCTTGCAAAAAAACTTCCTGAGAAATTTTAAATAACTTATTTTTTGATTTTTTTGTCAATTTTTGCGATAAAAAATCATTTCATTTTGGTTGGAAAATAAAGTTTAAGTAAGGGTTATTTTTAAATAATATAAAATTTTTATTGTTTTCAAAATTATTTTTGCATTTTAATTCTGCTACTGATAATCTTGTGACATCATTGGAATTATATTTTAATATTTTGTGTTTGCTAATATTAAAATTTTCATCTAAATTATTATTAATAAATAAATATTGCGATAAATCTGTTTTAAATTTCAAAAACTCTTTATCTTTTTCAATTAGTTTTTTATTAAGAAATTCATTGTATGAATCTGGTTTTGCAATAATGTTATATAATGAAAATTTTAAAATTTCTTCTACTGCTGATATTTGATTTAGCGAATCAATTTTACGTTCAAATACCGTTGCTGCAAGTAATATTTGTGTATATAATGATAATTCATTGATGTTTTTTACTTTATTAATATAATGCTCTATTTTAGTTAAAAAATTCTTTTTTATAAGAAAATAAATCATTCCATCTTTATTAAAAAAGTATGATTTCTTTATATTAAAATTAAATAAATAACCAATATTACTTAAATCTGTATCATTTATATGATTTGAAATTAAGGTATGTGGTTTTAAAGCAAAACCCAAAACTATATATGAACCGAGTCTTATATTTGTTTTTTCTTCATATGAATTATTTATGATATTTAATGGTTTGTTTTCTCTAAAATTTGTTCATTTAATCTGACAAAAAAATTCACCTTTTTGGTTGTTTGTAACTTGCATATGATAAGGTTTTTTGTGAGTAAAATTTCTATCAAATCTAAAAATAAGTTTGTCAATAAAACTAAAGTCATTACGAATTTTATTATTTATAAAAACCTGTAAATCTTGCAACGAAAAATTATTATTTTGATTTTCTAAGATAACTTCTATCTCGCTTATACTCTCTGAATCAAAATATTCTAAAAATTTTTTTAATGGTATATACTTATACATTTTAAAATCACTTTTTTTAGAATCAAAAATTGTTGATAGAAAATAAAACCTTGGATTTAATCGTATTACTCGCTTATTGTTATAATCAATTTTAAACAAAATAACACCAGATGCACTTCGGCGATATAGATAAAAAATAGCCAAAGCAAAAACAACTTTGATAATTAAAATTAAAATTGCACAAATAATAGCTAAAATAATTCAAAGCAGCATCTTATCTCTCTTTTAAAATCCGAATAGAATGATGGGTTTTATTTAACGTTCGCGTTTCTCCATCTTTAAATTTTATCACAGCGTCATTGTTATCACCTAAATCAACTACTTCACCTTCACCGAACATTGTATGCGAAATTTTATCCCCTATAATCATTTTTGAATTAATTGATTTGATTTCATCTTCGTTTGTAATGCTTAAATCTAATCCGTAGTTTGAGCCGGCAATCAACGAATCTTGCACATTAATTCCTATTTCATTTACAAACTGAGATGGTTCCTTATCTAAATTTGTTCCGATTATTTTGCCTCGTGATGAACTTATAAATAATTTCTTTTTTGCCCTTGTTACAGCAACATATGCTAATCTGCGTTCTTCTTCAAGCATCTCTTCATCAAGGATTTTGTTATCTTTATCATACAATCTTTGAGTCGGAAAAACTCCTTTAGTAAGCCCGACTAAAAAGATGTTATCATATTCTAATCCTTTAGCTGAATGGATAGTCATCAAAGTAACAAAATTGGTATTACCATCTGAATCATCATTTACAGATAAGAAATTAATATAATTTAAATAATCTTCAATTGTTTTATCTGGATTTTTCTTTTCCCAAATCGCAATTGAGTTAATTAATTCATTAACATTTTCTTCGGCAGTTCCGCGTAGATTTTTGTTTTTTTCAATAAATTTAAAATATTGTATTTCTTTTAAGAAAAACTCAATGACTTGTGCAATTTTTGCTTTTGGTTTAATCAAGGCTTTATGATATCTGGCAATTAAACCGATAAAACCTTTAATTTTTTCCGAAACATAACGATGTTCCTTAATAAATCTACTTCAGTTTTTCATCAATGCTGTTAAGGTACTGTTTTCATTAGTTGAATCAACAAAATGTTTAATGATTTGAAGATTTTTTTCACCTAAACCACGATTTGGAACATTAATAATCCGCTGCATTGATAACTCATGACCGTTAAAGATTACTCTTAAAAATGCAACTGTGTCTTTGACCTCACTACGTTGATAAAACTTAGTCCCATTCATAATCCGATGTGGAATTCCTTCTTCAATAAGGATTTGTTCAAAAGCACGTGAATAAAAGTTAGAACGATACAAAATAGCAATCGATTTAAGTTGATTTTTCTCTTTTTTAAGTAAGTTTATCTCATTTACAACTCATCGAGCTTCTGCTTCTTCGTTGAAACTATGCATATATTTAATATTTACTCCCGATTCATTATCAGTAACTAAATCTTTATTAAAACGAATTTTATTATGCTTAATTAACTTATTAGCAGCATCTAAAATCTTCTTTGTAGAACGATAATTAACATCCAAAACAACTGTTTTAGCATTTGGAAAATCTTTGTTAAAATTTAAAATTAAATTAACATCTGCTCCTCGTCAATTATATATAGTTTGATCTGGATCACCTACAATTGTTATATGTGTATGTGGTGTAATAATACTCTTAATAATTTGATATTGCAGCACCGATGTATCCTGAAACTCATCAATTAAAATATAATCATATTTATTCTTATATTTTATTAAAACATCGGGACGTAATGTAAATAAATTATTAGTTTGTAAAATTAAATCATCAAAATCTAATGCTCCATTTTGCGCTAAATAATTAGTATATTGTACATAAATTTTGTTTAAAATACTTTTTTCACCTTCTTCTTTATATAAATCAGAAATGTTTTTATTAAAGTTTTTTATGTGAGAAATATGTTGCAATGCACTTTTATAACTTACTTCATTTGTTGTAATATCAAATTCTTTGTATATTTTTGCTAGAACTTGTTCTTTATCAGCTTCATCGATAATAATAAAATTATTTTTGTATCCTAATAAATGAATTTCTTTTTTCAAAATACCAGCACAAAAGGAGTGAAATGTCATAATGTTAAGCTTATCTTTGCTTTCATTACAGTATTTTTGAATTCTACCCGACATCTCTTGTGCAGCCTTGTTAGTAAAGGTTACAGCTAGGATTTTACTTGGAGAAATTCCATATGCATTGATTAAATAGGATACCTTTCGAGTAAGTACCTTAGTTTTCCCTGTTCCGGCTCCTGCTATAATACGTAAAGGGGTATCGAAATATTTAACTGCCTGTGCTTGATGTTCATTAAGATCAGCAAGCAAATTAATCTTCTTATTTATATTCATATGCTTCCTTTATGGTAAGTTAAATTGATCACTACGATATATTTGTCTTCATTGATAGCGAAATGGTTCTAATATATATTGATTGTTTGAAGTTGCTTCAATTTGTTTATTAAAAACCACTCTTGAGTTAGTTAAAAAATCAGTTAATGAAAGTCTTTTTTTTCAAAAAACTAATAAAAAATAATTAGCAAATTTAGTAAAACCAAGTATAGAAAATAAGGTAGTGCTAACTTTAATAGCAATATCATTCTTGATACTTTCATTGAGTTGTGGGATTTTTTTATCTGTAACTTTTATATCAGATGGATAAATAGTCGCAAGAAAAAATAAAAAAATAAATGATATAAAAAATGCAGCAATAATATTTCTCTTTAAGAGCATTTTTATCTTAAATACTTTACTGTCGGTGTCAATTACTTTACATTTAAAAATATATTCACCGAACATTTTTCCTTTTGTTAGTCAAGGGAAAAAGAAATAATATAAATTTGATCAAAATATTGCGATAACAAATGCTAAATAGTAATTTAAAGCATTTATTTTTTCTTTTATAACTGAATTATGTGAAAATCCTCAAAAGATTAAATAAATAACTATTGCATAAATAATAAAATTTATTAAATCGATTGTAAATCTTCTTAAAAAATTAACATTTTGATACATTATTCTAATGCTGACAAAATAGGTATTTTGCGAAGTTTCTTGCTATCAGATAAAATCAGTGAAGCTTCAGTTGATGTTTTTCTTATATATGGATTTGATGAATCGTAATTATTTGCACAAAATTGGTTTTCTAACTTCGTTAATAACTCAAAATGTTTATCAAGTAAAAATTTACTTCTTTTTTCTTTAATTATACTTCTTTCATTAAAGAAAATTGTACGATACATTAAAGAAGTACCAGTTAAAAATCCAGTTAAAAGCAACTTAATAAAATAGGATTTAGCATATATAAATTCTTCAGCACATCTATCTTCAATTGGTTTATTTAGCATTCATTTTTCTATTCCATTAAAACTACCAAGGAAATATTTGGTATTAAATCAAATATCAGAATCAAAATATTCACGATATATTCTGTAATCTAAATACATATAAGTTTTTGCTTCTAATAATAAAATATAATTTATTTCAATACACATTTTAGTATCATAATTGTTTGCAGGAATATAATTTATTACCTTTTTTACTAGTTGTTTTTTGAAAATTTTATTAAAAATAAAAGGGAAAGCATATGCAATTACTGATTTATTTTTGCTAATTAAAACAGACTTATCAATTTGTTGTCGAAGTTTGGGTTTTCAACTAATAGAACCAATTATTCTTGGTTTAAGTTCTAATATATCAACATCATAAAATTTTGCTTGATTGACTATTTCAGAAACATAATTTTTCTTTAAATGACTTTTGCTATTTATTACAGCGATAAAATCGCCATTAGCGAGTTTAAAAGCACTAAGTAAGTTATACTGATATGAATTAATTTTACTGTTATATATAACAATTAAGCGTTCTTTAAAGAAGTCGTAATATTCACTAATTACCTTCATAACTTGTGCTTCTTCATTGCTATGATTAAGGCATAAAATAACCTCAAAATCCTGGTTATCTTGTTCAACTAAATCTTTTAAATATTTTTTAACATCTTTTTTATATTTATTATCAAGCGAAATCAATGAAAGCTTCATTTGAACTCCTTATTTACTATAACATTAATTTTATCATATTTATGCATAAATTCATTAAAAATGACCTTTCAAACTGTGAAAAGTCATTTTTATTTATAATCGTTAATCCCGTTGAAGACTTGCTCTTCTGTTTTATTAACTTCTCAATAACCACTTGCATCACGATTGATTTTAATTCTTTGATGTATTTGTTCAAAGAATACAAAAAATCTTGTTGTAACAAATAAACTTGATATAAGTAATATTAATAATCCAAGCAACATAAAGACACCAAATCATAGGTTTGTTGTTTTATTAAGAGCTATTAAAATGATTAAAGTGATCATTATTATTATGAGCAGATAAATAAACTTAGTAATCGATTTGCTAATTACATCGTTTATAACTAATTTAACATCCGTTTTTGACAAACTGTGTTGATGGTATCTATGTCGTATTACTTCTTTGATGTTGGCAAATAAAGTAGTTGTAATATAAATATATATTGATTCCAAGATTAAGAATGCTACTAGAACATAATTATTTAATGGTACTCTAGTAATGAATAAAATTGCATATAGACTTAAAAACAATAAGATAAATCCTAATAAACCTGCTACAGCATATGTAATACCTATTCGGATAATATAGTAAATTACAATTAATGCAGAGAAAATAGCAAATAAAATAATTGAAATAACTAATGATTTGCTGAGTTCTTTGTTAGAAAGTTTGATAAAATCAATTTTTAAACTTATATCGGTTGCACCTTTTATTATTTTTTGAATCTGGATAATTTCTTGACCCGATAAATTTTGCTTAGATGTTGCAATGATGCTATAGTAATCATAATTTGAATTTCTTGCTATGTTATATACTATGTTATAAGATTTCAGTTCTGAATTTTCATTTAGTTTATTTACTAATTCTTTTGCAATTGAGTTGGATAAACCTAAATGCGAATTATTATAATTATCAGTAATAAAAAACATTGTTCCACGACCTGCATTTGTATCAATGCTAAATGATGCTAATGTATTTTTATAAACTGTAGATAAAGCAATAAAAACAATTAATCCAACTACTATTATAATGAAAATAAAAATAATTAAGTAATTAGATGTTTTTATTCAATTAACTTTTGAAAAGTTTGATTTAGGTAATGTGTCTGTTTTTCGATAAATTCCATAAATTCAATTCTTTTTTTCAAAACCATTATTTATTATAAATTCAAGAGTATATTTATTAAATATTAAAACAACAAAAACTAAAAAGACTGAAGCGATTACATATATTACCGAAGCAATATTAAATGTGTTTTGTCCAAGGAAATAGGTAAATATACCAAGTATTAGGATTAAAATATTCGTATCAACAATTGACCTAACTGAATCGCGATATGAATTTTTGATTGCTTTTTTCTGAGTATCTCCTTTTTTTATCCGATGCTTCATTCGATCAAAAAGTAAAATACTAGTATCCAAAAAGAATCAATAACTAGAAATAACAAAAATAAAGGTGTATGGTGAATATTCCCCTCGTAATGCTGTAAAGATTAATAATGTTAGGAAAATATATAACGCTGCAGAAATAGTGTTTAATGCTCCTAAAATACCATAATTAACTATCATAAAGATAGAAAGAACTACAAAAATAGTAATTGCAGCAATCATTGTATAAAACATTGTAGAATTATCAATTTCTTGATGAGCATATACACTTGAAACAAGATCTAATTTATAATCATCAAGTGCAAAATTAATCTCATTTGCCAAATCTGTAGCTTGATTATTTGTATAATTATTTGATAGAAGAATTGGTTGTCCGTTTTGATTAATCAATAAACTACCGATAAAATATTTTTTAAGGTTTTCTTTAATCAAGTTATCTTTTTGTGCATTTGGTTCCCTAACACGTTCATTAACATGTACATAATTTCAAAGATTTTTGTTTGCTTTTTGTCAACCTGATGCATCATTTTTTGCAATTAATTCTAAATCCTTATAATTAAGTCAAAAAAGCATATGTTTATCTTTCGATCTTAATACACCCTCAGTTGCTTGTGCCCATTCTGAATTTTCTGAAACAGCAATAGATATAAAGTTTGAATTATCAAAATTTGAAGGTGTATAACTAGCACCATCTTTTTTAAATGGTGGGAATAATTTATCATAATCAGCAGTATCTAAACTAAGATTAGAATTATATTTACCTTCTAAGAATAATGGTCTTAAATCAGAATCCGTAATTAATAAACTTGGTTTATCTACCAATTGATGTTCAAATTTTGATTTTTCATCATCGTTAAAATTTCCGCTTTTATTTACCAACAAATAACCATCGGATAATGTTGTAACATTGCTACCACTAATTCTCTTTGCAATATCTAGATTAACTTTCTCTGTTTCAGAAGCATTTGCTAAATTACCATTATATTTCACCGATATAACAGTTTTAATCCCATTAGTGTAATCTATGGATGTGTTCGATGATTTACCAATATAAAAAATGCTACCAAACACAATCGTAATAATTGCAGAAATGAGCATAAAAATACTTATTATGGATCTAAAAAATTTGTTTGAAAATAATAATTTTTTCATATTATTCATAAATATAATATACCACAATTTATGGTTTTTTTTAGTAAGATTTAGTATTTGTTATAATATTTTTTGTGAAATTAAGTAATCAATCCCTTTAGATGTAATTCTCCTTCCTCGTGAACTTTTTTCAATTAAATTAAGATAAAGCAAAATCGGTTCAATTTCAGTTAGGATATCGCCTTTTTCTCGAATAGTTAGACCTGAAATAGTGTTTAATGACACACTATTTTGATCAAAACCATCCTTTAGAATTTCTAAATACTGAATATGTTCGTTTGTTAATCCGTATTTATAAATTTCCAAACTTCTTAAAGTTTTCTTAGTAATCTTTTTATCAATAATACCATTATTATGAGAGATAGCAAAATCGTGAACACGTTGAATGATGTGATTTGCAATTCTAGGTGTTAACCTTGAATATTCACATAAAATTTCTAAAATTTCAGTTGCAACTTTTATATTCAATTTGGTACATGTATTCTCAAGAATTCGTATAATATCATCTTTTGTGTAATTAATAATTCTACCAATATAGCCAAAACGATCCTTAAGTGGTTGGATTATTTCATTAATTTTAGTAGTTGCTCCAATCAAAGTGAATGGTTTTATCTTCATACGCATCGATCGAGAATTACCATCTACACCTATGATTAAGTCAAAAACAAAATCTTCCATTGCATTATATAAAAATTCAATCACTGCTTTATTAATACTATGGATTTCATCAATAAATAATATATCTCCTTCGTTAATTACAGAAAGCATACTGATTAAATCAGATTTCTTCTCAATATTTGCTCCCTGAACATAATGAATGCTTTTGCCATATTCATTTGCTATAATTGTAGCTAATGTTGTTTTACCCATACCGGGTGAACCATAAAAAAGTATATGTGGAAGTACTTTGTCTTGGACTTTTGAACTTTCTATAATTGTTTTTAGTGTATTTTTTAAATGATTTTGTCCTATAAAATCATCAAAATTTTGAGGTCTAAGCTCTAATTTCTCCATCTTTATTTCCAGTAATTAAACCAATGCTTTCTTCAAGCATCTTATCAAAGTCTTTTTTCTCAGTAATATTTAAAAGCGCATAATCAATTTGTTTTTTCTTGAATCCTAATGTTGATAATGTGTTTGATAATTCATTAATCATTGCAGTTGATTCAGAATTAGTTTGAATGCTTTTATCAACCATTTTTCTTCATTTATCACCTAATTCTAAGCATATAAGTCGTGCTGTTTTTTCACTTACAAATTGACATTTTGCAATTTCTTCTCAATTATTTTGTGCAATTGCATTTGCTATTAATTCTCAACCTTTATCTAAGATGATAATCGCTACTTTTGGTCCTACTTTATCTACATTTAGTAAATCCATAAATAGGATTCTTTCTTTAAATTCCTTAAACCCATAGAAATTATGTAGATAATCTGTTGAATGTTCATAAATGTATATTTTCAATTTTTGTCCTAATTCAAAGCGATTTATACTTGGAACAGTTACAATGTAGCCATCTCCTTTGTTTTCAAATATCAAGTTATTTTTATTTTTGTGAACTATTTCACCAATTTTATAAAGTATCATTTTTTCCTCCACAATATATATAAAAAAAGAACTAATTACAAACTAAAAAAGGCGAAAAAAAATAGCAAATGCTACTATTTCTGAATTCTGTCACTTTGTGCAACATAGTGTTTAACTTTTACACCTTTGTAAAAACCACAATTTCAGCATACAACATGTTGTTCAATTGCTTCTGAACAGTTACTGCATTTTACTAAATTAGGTAATGTTAAAGCACTGTGTGTTTGTCTTTTGTGTTTACGTTGTTTAGATGTTTTACGTTTTGGTACAATAGCCATGGTTTTCCTCCTTTGTGGTTTTTTTTAATAAAAATTATCTTAATAATTGAAAGCTTTTTAATTATATTAAAAAAGATTATAAATAGAAATAAAAAATTATGTTTTTTATCTAATGAAATTTATACTTAATAGATTCTTTCAAAAACATTAACTTTTACTTTTTTAACTATATTACAGTTGTAAAAATACAACTGGAAGATAATTATAGTTAGTATTTTAATGTATCTTGATATAAATCGTAAAACATCCCTGAGACAACGGGTTGGTTTTTATAAAATAAAGTTTTATAATCTTGTGAAATAAACACATAATTTCGGGTTTGAATATCTTTGATTTTTGTTAATATTTTGGCTGGATAATGAAAATGCCTAGATAATGGTATCTTGTAAAAATAATCTGACTTTTTCTGCTGCATATCATAATCTTTTGCATAAACAAATATTCCGTTGCTTCGGAAATTAAGTTGTGTGTTCTCTCTTTTATCTAGTATTTTATGATATAAAAGATTGCTCTTTCCTAATTTATTATTATAATCACGATATTTTTTTAAGTCTTTTCGCATTCTTTTAAAGGTAAAAAATGAATTCGTGTATAAAAACAAATCAATTCCAAAAAGCACCAATAAAGTTATCATAACTGCATTAAAAGTATCGTATGAATTTGTGTTAATCTTTTGTTTTAACAGTATAAATAAGAGCAAAATAGAAATAAACGAAATTACACTGATTATTGTTATAAAAATTAGAATTTTAATATATAATTTAATTCTTTGATACAAGAAATCAAAAACTTTGTTATCAATCTTTGCTTTAGCATTCTTAAGTCGATATAAACTAAAACTAATATAATCTGATACAAATTTGTTATAAGGTATCAGAAATCAAATCATCGAATAAATTATACCTATCATATTCTTCCTTAATCTTTTTGTTTTTATAATTATATCATTTGATATAAATTCACTAAATTTTTGATATTTTTAGTCTAATTACTTTTATTTTATAAATCTTATGATATAAATATTAATAATTATTATTCTTATTTACAAAATTATAATATTTCCTTAAAAATAACTTATCAAATTAATGCAGGAGCATAAATGAACAATACTATTCCTACTAAAATTTTAGGTTTAGGTGGTTTACTTGAAATAGGTAAATCTACCCTTATAATAGAACATTTAAATCAGATTTTTATCATTGATTCAGGAATTAAATTCGCTGATACTTATAATACTGGTATCAAAGGGATTGTACCTAGATATGAATATTTAAAGCAATCTAATAAAATAATTGAAGGTGTTTTTATCACTCATGGGCATGAAGATCATATTGGTGGAGTTGTATATTTAGCAAAACAAGTTAATATTAAAAAAATCTTTGCCCCAAGAATTGCAATTCAATATTTAAAATTAAAATTTGATGAACATAAAATTAATAAAAATATCGAATTTATCGAGATAAATAAATCAGATGTACATTACTTTGATAATAATTGTAAAGTTGATTTTTGAACTGCACAACACTCAATTCCAGATGCTTTTGGTATCAGAATTACAACTCCAAATGGTTCAATAATGTGTACTGGAGATTTTCGTTTTGATTATACTCCAATTGGTAATTACACAGATTTTGCCCGCCTCGATGAAATCGGAAAACAAGGACTTACAGCACTTTTATCCGATTCTACTAATGCAATGCGTCCTAATCACTCACCAAGTGAAAGTGATATTTTGACTGACATTGAACGTATTATTACTGATGCAAAACACAAAATTGTTGTTACAACTTTTGCATCAAACCTTACAAGAGTTAAAGTTATTATCGAACTAGCTCAAAAGTTAGGTAGAAAGGTCATTACATTTGGAAGATCAATGATACAAGGAGTGAAAATTGGCCGCAAGTTAGGTTATATAAATGTTAGCGATGATGTTTTAATCGATAAAAAACAACTTGCAAGCACACCTAATAAGGATTTACTAATTTTAACCACCGGATCACAAGGAGAACAATTAGCAGCTTTATCAAGGATGAGTTATGGTAAACATGCTACTATAAAAATAACCAAAGGTGATGTAATTATATTTTCCTCAAGTCCAATTCCTGGAAATCGTATGGTTGTAGAATTACTTATTAACCGACTTTATAAACTAGGAGCAATAATCAAAGAAAATGGTATTGATGGTTATTTACATACGTCTGGTCATGCATATCAATGAGAGCATGACAAAATTTTTAGACTAACTAAACCCAAATACTTTCTTCCTTATCATGGTGAATACCGAATGTGTGTTGCACATGGAAAAACAGCCATATCAAATGGTATAAATCCAAAGAATGTTTTGATTTTAGAAAAAGGTGATGTATATCATATGTTGAATCAAAATATCTATAAAACCAATGAGAAAGTTGATTTTGGACCAGTTTATATTGATGGTAATAAAGTATTAACAATTAATGCAAATATTATTAAACAAAGGGAGATGCTGAAAGAATCTGGTTTTGTAAATATAGTATTTTTAATAGATAAAGAAAAAAATATGATTATTGGTAGACCTAATATTATCACTCGTGGAAGTTTCTTTGTTAAAACATCCAAAGAATTAGTAGATGAAGCTCGACGTATTAGTCACGGAGCAATCTTACATCAAATCAAAAACTCGAATAATTGAACCACCAAGGATTTAGAAAAAGTTATTATCGATAGATTATCTAATTTGTTTTATAAAGAAAAACGTCGTAAACCAATTATTATTCCTACAATTATATTTACCGAAGAAACAGCTGATGAAAGGATAAAAGAATGTAAAATTAATTTTACTAATTCTAAATCAGATACACAACTTTGCCATATCGAAAACAAAACACAGATAATAAAAAACAACAAAAAACAAAAACAAATGCTTGATGATTTAAAGCAAGAAATTTTTGGTGATGTTTGTGCAGATGATGATCATGACGAAGATGATGAAATTTAAAATAACAAGGTTTTCTTGTTATTTTATCTTGGAGTTGGACTAAAAGATTAATAACCAATTATATTAATCTTTTTCGCAATTCTTTATGTTTATCAATATTTATTTTTATATTTTTTAGAATTTTTAAATCAAATATTTGATTAATTTATTCTAACATTAATATTTTTTTTGTAAAACTAGGAAATCATTTGCTTGTTTATAATTCATTTCTCCATCAAATAGCACTTCATTATCTTTTGGAACAAAAAATACTTCATAAACTAGACTTGCCTTTTGTTCAGAAGCATTTGGTATACTAAAAAAATCATATTTTGAAAAATTGAAATTAAAGGTTCGTTGACTTACATATGAAATATGGACTTTATTATTCTTCTCCTTATTTATCACTAGATGATTAGGAAAATTTCAGTTTAATATTTGACCAAGTGATTTACTTATATGAACTATGAGTTTATTTTTTCTCAAAACATTCTCTATTTTCTTCCCAGATAAAAATAATTCTTCAAAATTATTTTTTATATTTAATGGAGTTAAATTAGATGACTGTTCTTTTGCTGTATTTAATAGTGGTAGAAGAATTTTTTGATTAAATTCTTCTGTTGTGTTAATTATCAATGGCTGCTTTGTTTGCTCGATATTAGATAATGATCGATTTGTTAAATCTCCTAAAAATAATATTTTTTTAGAATTTATACTTTGTTTTATCTGAATATTATTTATCAGATTTGTTAAACTTTCAAACGATTCACGAACTATAAAATCTGTAAATTTATAATTAAGTTCATAATACAATCTTTTTTTTAACACTTTTTGTTGTGTTTTATCAAGTTCAGTTATTGTGTAATCTTTGTTTTTTGGTATTTTTAACACAGTAAATATAGGTAAGTAAGGTGAAAGAGCAGTTCAAACAGGTAAATCCATACCTGTAGTTGTTTTTAGTATACTTACTTTGTTGCTGCTGATATGATCAAAAATTAGATATTCTAAATATTCAGTGCCAAATAAATCACCATCTTGATATATAAGGATATTATTATCATTTAATACATTTTCTAAGCTTTGGTTATTTAAAAAATCTTTTTCAAAAATTTGCAAAATATCATTGTCCGACAATAATTTTTGCATATGAAATTTTTGGTATGTTTGATTGATAACATTTATAACAGTATCATTAAATTCGGATTTAGATTTAATTAATGTAGGCTTGCTAAAATAAATCGGAGTAGTTGAAATCTTATTTTTATCTATAAATTGATCAAAAAGCTCAGAATTATTCATAACAATTCCTTGTTGAACTTGCTTAAGTCGTAGCAAATCCATTAAATATGGTGTATCAGTAGAAACAGTTTCTGAATAATCTTTTTTATTTGAACATGAAACTGCAATAGCAGTGAATATTGGTGTAGAGATAAGTAGTGATTTTAATAATTTACTCTTGAATGACATATGTAAACGCTAAAACATCATCAACAGAATTTTCAAACAAAGCTGATTTTCATTTCTTCACTACTAATCTATATTCACCATCTTCTGTTGTATGATATTCTATTAATTCATCATTTGATGAAATAGACTTAGAAGATGCTACTGTTATTCAACCTTGAATTTTATCATATTTTTCTAAATACAAATCATAATCAGAAAACTTTTCTGATTGTCTATTCAATACCACTTTATGTTTTAATCAATCATTAGAACGATGCTCAATGCTTCATTTTTCACTTTCTTTATTTAATCTGTCAACTTCAATAGAATTAGCAACTATTCCACCAATAGGTCCTAAAAATCATCATCAATTAACATTAGGATTATATGCTGGTTGATTTTCTTTGTTTTTTAATAAACCTGCATTAAACATCCATGATAAAGATGCTTTTATTGTTTTTCCTTTTGAAGTAAAAAAAGAATTAGTAGATTTTATTACACCAGCTGAATTATTATATTTAACTATTGCATAATTAATATGATTTGATGCTTTTATCATATTTTCATAATCAGGAATTCCGGCTCCATATTTATTTGAAAAACCGCTAGTCTTTATTTTTTGATCACTATCATTTGTTGAAACAGCAGATGCACTAAGGATGCTTTTTAATGCTGGTATTCTATATAAATCATTGTCTAATAAAGGTTTTTCTCGTAATAATGTTGATAGCATACCCGCAACAACAGGAGATGAAAAACTTGTTCCTTGTCAGGTTTGTCTGTTAGCTAATGTATATGAGCCTGGTGCAGCTATAAAAGGCTTAGCTATATCACCGTGACTCAAATCAATTAAAACATTAGAATATGATGCTATTTTATTATCTTTTATGTTATCGTTTAAATTTTTATCTAGTGCACCAACAACTATTGAATTATATGATAAACCAAATTGATTTATTCACTTCATCATTTTCTGATTATCATTTCCATTTCCAGCTGAAATTACATTCAATACACCATATTTTCTTGATAAATAATCAAGAATATAACTTTCTTCATCATAATACTTATATTTTTCTTCATTAAAACTTCCGTAACTGTGATTTATGATTTTTATTTTTTTGTCAATTACCATTTCTTCTAATCTTGTTTGTCAATCAGAATTTGTATTATAAAATGATGAAAAATATATGCTAGCTTTTTTGTCAAAACCTTCTTTTCCTGCTGCTATTATTGTCGAAATTAAACCATGATCATTGTTCACATTATATTCGTTAAGTATTTCAACTTTGTTTTTGTCGAAATTATTAGTTTTTCATTTTTGTAGTGCTCTATTTGCTTCCAAAATACCTATTTTATTTAAATTATATCCACCATGACTATTAAGATCTTTTTCGTTTTGTTTTAGAAAATTAACGGTTTTATAAACATCATTTATATTCTTAATATCATAATTATGGTGATTATAATAAGATCCACCACCTAATATTCTAGTATCAATTTCACTAAATTTTGTCATCAGCATCATATTTGATTCTGGATTATTTTTATACAATATAAATCTATTTACTTGTTTGTTATCCTTTATTTTTGAAATAAATTCTTTGCGATCTGTTTCGCTTTTGAAATAAAATCATACAATAGGTGATATTCTGCTAATAACAGAATTTAAAAAATCTATTTTCAACATTTTCATATGCTCAAGAAATTTTTGATTTTCTGTTTTTATAAAATCTTCATCATTGATTTGATTTTGATTTTTGTAATTATGATTTAATAGAACCTTTAATTCAAAATGATTATCAGGTTGTGGTGTTGAAGAATTAATACTATAATTTCTAGCAAAAGATTCTCTTATTTGTAGTTTTGGATTTGTTGAATTTTCATATCATTGAACATTAGTTACATTCCTTGGTGTTGATACAATGGTTATAGGAAAAACAACAGTAGATGCTATACCTAGTACACATAAGAACTTTCTTTTATGTTTCATTATGCTCCTTTTTAATTTTAAATTGATAAGGCATTTTTTCTTATAACAAAACAATTAAATACCATATAAGATTTTCATCCTTTTTTAACCTTATCTATAATTATATTAGCATAAAAAGTAAAATTACAAAATTTTTTATATTCGTTAAAAAAACCAAGAAAATTTCGCTTCCTGTTTTTATTCTTTTTAACTATAAATTATCAGATGTTAATTCATCATACCTAGATCATTTGCTGACAAAAAATGTTTTGTTTTAGAAAATCAGGATTAGTTTCACAAACACTAAAAATGAAAATAGACAATGCAAAGGAGATAATAAAGCAGGAATCATTAAAAATAACAAAAAAACACAAAAAATGCTTAATTATTTGGGATAAGAAATTTTTGTTGATGTTTGCTCCGCTGATGACTATGACGAAGATGATGAAATTTAAAATAACAAGGTTTTCTTGTTATTTTATCTTTGCTTTACCAAAAAGTCATTAGTTTCTTTAAAATTTAACACACCTTTAAATTTAATACTATAATCTTTTGGTGCTTGAAAAACTTCTAAAATAAGATTTACTTTAACATCACTTGCTTCCTTATTTTGATCATCACTTCTTCTTGAATTAAATTCAAACACTCTTTCTGATATTTTAGCTAATGTCATTTCCTTATTTCTGCTATTAATATCATATTTAATTGTTTGATACGGATAAGTAAAATGATATATATTACCTTTTTCTTTTATAATACGAATATATAAATTATTATTAGTAAGTATATCTGAAAGGTCTTTTGCTTTTAAATATTGAGATTGAAAAATATTTTTAATTTCTTGTTTAGACAGATTAAGATGTAAGTTTTGTGAAATATTATATATATTGTCTAAAAACTGATTGTTAAATTCTGATTCATTAGTTATTTTCAGATACTCAGTAGTTGATGGTATTAGAGCAAGTATATCATTTGTTAAATCACCTAAAAATGCTACAGGTTTATATATTATATCTTGCCTAATTTGAGCTTTATTTATAAGTAACTTTATGTCAATTTGTTTGTCCCCTAGAATAAAATCGTCTTTTTTGTAATGCAATTCATTAGATAAATTGTTAATATACTGATCTATTTGGTCATTAGGAAATTCTTTAATTTCATAATCCTTGTTTTTAGGTAACTTAAAGATTGTAAATATCTTTCTTGTATAATAAATATAAAGGTGTTTAACATCTAAATAATAACCAGGTAGAATTTTAAAAATTTTGATTTTCCCCATATCATTTTCCGCATCATAAACAAGATAATCTAGATAAGATGGGATTTGATACGGGGTTTGCTCATAAATTAAAATATTTTGTGTTTTTAATATATCATCTATGTTTTTAGCATCTAAAAAATCATCTTCAAATGTTTTTGTTATTTCTTCATCACTCATAGATTTATTTAAGTTATATTTTTGGTAAAGTTCATTAACCTTACCTACAACATTCTTAATAAACTCATCTTTTGTTTTAATTAAAAGTGGTTGATTAAAATAATTAACAGCACTTCATTGATCTTTTTTGTAAGGAATAAATTGGTCAAAAATTTGTGAATTATTTAGTTTAATATCTTGTGATTGTTGTTTTAATCTTAGTAAATTTATTGAATATCCAAGGTTACGTTCGGTTTGTTGAGTTTCTGAATTTTTATTATCGTGTTTTGAAGTTGAACATGCAGATGCAATAATAGTAATAATAGGTGTAGTACCGAAAATAAATTTAAATAGTTTATTTTTGAACAACATATGTATATGCTAAAATATCATCCACTGAGTTATCAAATAAAGCTGATTTATATTTCCTTACTACTAATCTATATTCTCCTGAACCATCTGATTTATATTCAATTAATTCATCATTAGATGTTGAAGATTCAGATCTTGCAACTTCAACTCAACCTTTATTATACTCATACTTTTCTAAGATAAAATCATAATCTGAAAATTTCATTTTTTGTTTTTTTAATACTTCATCTGTTTTTAATCAATCTGATTTGTGGTGGGTTTTTTCTCATTCTGATGTCTCTCTTTTTACACGATCTGACTCTACTTTGTTAGCTATTAAACCACCGATTGGACCTAAAAATCACCATCAATTTACATTTGAATTGTATTTTGGTTTATTTTCAAGATTCTTTAATAAACCTGCATTAAACATTCATGATAACGATGCTTTTAATATTTGGCCTGAATTTAAATAAATCGAATTTGATCTTTTAAGAATATCATTAGTATCGGATGAATTGATCTTTAATATACTTAAATTATCTGCGGCTATTTTCATATTTTCAAAGTCAGGTATACCTGATCCATATAAATTGCTAAAACCATTAGATTTATTGAGTTGTTTCGGATCGTTTGTTGATATAGCAGAAGCACTAAGGATACTTTTTAAAGCAGGTATTCTAGTTTCATCTTTATCTAATATTAATTTTTTCTCTCTTAATAATGTAGATAATAATCCAGTTATAACTGGTGCAGAAAAACTTGTTCCATTTTTTTCTTCATATAATTCAAACGTTCCAGGTGCAGTTATAAATGGTTTTGCAACATCACCATTACTTGGGTCAATTAATATATTCGAGTATGATGCAATTCGGTTGTCTTTTATATTTGCTTCTAAATTCTTATTTAATGCACCTACAACAATTGAATTGTAAGATAATGAATATTTATTTATTCAATTCATTCCTCTGCCATCATTACCATTTCCAGCAGAAAATACATTTACAACACCATATTTTCGAGAAAGATAATCAACTATATAACTTTCTTCACCGTAAAGTTTTTCTCTTAAATTAAGACCACTTCCGTAACTATGGTTAATAACTCTAATACCTTTATCTATAATTAAATCTTCAAGTCTTTTTTGTCGACATTATAAAAATTGTTGTGTATTTTAATAAAAATCTAAGTTATATCCTATAAAAAAGGTAAGTTGTATATATAATAGCATCTTATCAGAAAATTTAAAAATTTTTTTTGAAAAACCCGCAAAATAAAGTGAACAAAAGTAATCTTTTGTTCTTTTGCTTTATACTTTGCAGGTTTTTCAATGCCAAATTGAAGTTTAACCAATATTTCTAAATCCGTTTGTTGTTCTAAGACTTCTGTCAATATTTCAGTTATCAAAAATATGTGCTAAAAGCAGTGATAAACTTTCCGAATTAGGAAATGAAACCTTTCTTTTTAAAATCAATTTCATATTCGAGTTTAAGGATTCAATTGGATTTGTTGTATAAATAGATTTACGCTTTTCAGGTGGAAAATCAAAAAATGTTAATAAATTTTGCATTTGCAAAAGATATGAGACTTCTTTTTTGTAACCTTTTATGGTTCATTTTGATACAAAGTTTTCTAGTTCTTTTTGTGCTTCAGTTTTATTACTTCGTTTGGCAATTAACATAAAATCATTAGAAATTTCTTTACGATCTGAAACCCTTACTTTAGACACAATATTTCTTTGAATGTGTACAAGACATCTTTGAGTCTTAGATTTTGGAAAAATTTCATTTACAACATTTTCTAAACCAGGTAAGCCGTCAAAGACAAAAATTTCAACTTCTTCTACACCTTGTTCCTTGATTTTTAGTAATAATTCTCTAAAAATTCCTTTGTTTTCATTTGGACAAATTTCAAAGTTTAGCACTTGCTTATAGCCATTTTCGTCAATTCCCATAACGATATTTATAGCTTCTTTTGCATAACTTCCTCGTTTAATGGAAAAGTAAGAAGAATCAAGAAAAATTGCTTGAAATTTCTTTGGTAGCTTTCTATTTTGGAATTCATCTACCTTTTCCTTTGTAGTAGTAAAGATATTAGAAATTGTTTGTCTTGACATTTTTATGTCTGTAGAATTCTCAATGAAATCAGTGATTTCTTTATAAGAACCACCTAGTTTGCAAAAGGACATTATCATCTGAGTAAGATCATCACTTCTTCGGCTATATCTGGCAAATAATTTACTTTTAATTCTTCCTGCTCTATCTCTTGGAACATTTAATAATGCTTTTCCAATCGGTGTATCTAGTGCTCTTGTATAGTAACCATTCCGAGTATTTTTCTTTTCATATTTAGAATTTTCAAATTCAAATTTTAAGTTCTCATCAAACTCTTCTTTTAAGATTGCATTCATTATATTAGTAATGATATCTCTTGAAAATTCTGCTACGAATTTAAAACCATTTTCTTTTATTTCATTAATCTTTTCTGAAATTAATAAGTTTTTTGATATAATATCTGTCATGTGTTCTCCTTTGTTTTATATCACTTACAATTTTAAAGGAGTTTCACTCTTTTTTTAATATTTTTTTTCAAAATCTTTTTTTGTGAAAATAACTCAGTTATGAATACACAACTTTTTTTAAGGTCCCTTTTTGTCAGTCGCTATTTTTGCCATCAAAAGATGTAAAATAAATACTTGCTTTCTTATCAAAACCTTCCTTGCCACCTACAATAGATGAAACAATAATACCGTGATCATCTACATCTTCTTTTGTCTCTGTATATTGATTCAAAACGTACATATTATTTTTGAAAAAATTATATGTAGTCGAATAATTAAGTTGTCCTCTATATTCCATAACACCTACATTATTTTGATTGTAACTGGTATGACTATTTAGATCTTTTTGATTTTGTTTTTCAAAATTTACTGTTTTATAAATTTGATATTTATTTTTGATTTCATATCTGAAAAGATCATCTCTGTATGAATAATAATTATCAGGAGATTCATAAATTTCTTTTACAGGTATTTTGATATTTGTTATATCATTTTTATAAAGAATAAATCTATTAACCTGATTATCTTTATTTAATTTATGTATAAATTCTTTACGATTATCTTCATTTTGAAAATAAAATCATACTATCGGTGAGATTCTGCTTGAAGTAGAACTCAGAAATTTTAATCCTATTTTTTTAACATAATTAATAAAATTTTGGTTTTGTTCTTTTATATATTTTTCATCTTTAATTTGTAAGTTGGTTAAATATTTATGATTTAATAAAACTTTTAACTCATAATCATTATTTATTTGTTCAACACTTGAATTAAGATTATAATTTTTACCAAACGAATCTCTAACTTCTATCTTTAGATCATTTGCTTTTTCATATCATTGGATGTTTTTATTTGTATTTGGTGTTGATACGATTGCAATAGGTAAGACAACAGTCGATGTTATACCTAATGCTCATAAAAATTTTCTTCTATTTTTCATTTTACTCCTTTTATTTTGATTGATAACATTATTTAACTATTTTATTTAATATATTTTTTATAAAGGCAAGATTCCACTCCACCTAATATATTATTTCTTTTAATATTATTTTTGTTTTACTAAAAAATCATTGGTTTCTTTAAAGTTTAATATACCTTCAAATTCCACACTATAATCCTTTGGTATTTGAATAACTTCATAAATTAAATTTGATTTAATATCATCAAGTTAATGTAGATTATATAGATATAACCTGCTTGAATTAAAACTGAATATTCTATCTGAAATTTCTGCTAATACAACTTCTTTGTTATTAGTTTGATATTTAATGGTTTGATACGGATAGGTTCAATGATATATATCGCTTTTTTTCATTTATAATACATATTTTAATACTAAAACATCAACTAAATTTTTAAATTGAGTTGATTTGTTTATATCTATTAAGTCTTTTTTTAATCTTATTTACTATAACATTGATTAATTTATTAAATATTGATAAATATAATTTATTATTAACATCATATAAATTTAGATACTTTAATATCCTCGGTTTATAATCTCAATTGTTTATAAATTTTGATGTCAGTTTATTTTCAATAACCATTTTACTCCATTTTTTAATTTTAAATTGATAAGGTAGGTTTTATTATATTTAATTATTTACCTTAATAAGATTTCATCCTTTTTTAACCTTATCTATAATTATAATAACATAAAAAAGTGAAATTACAAAATTTTTTATATTTGTTATTAAAAAAAACCAAGAAATTTTACTTCTCGGTTTTTTTGCTAATGAACTATAAATTATCAGATGTTAATTCATCATACCTTGATCAGTTGGTAACAAAAAATGTTTTATTTCTAACCATTTCATTATCTTTATCAAACAATTGATAATTTTCGCTTTTAGGAACACTGATAAACAAAGCAATTGGACGATGTGAATTACGAACATTTTCGCTGTTAGGCATAAATCAATTAATAAGATATACTTTCTTTAAAATACTATCTAAATTAAAACTATAAGCATCGATATTCCTTGCATAATTATCTGTAAAATAATAATATACATTGTTATTATGCAGTAAATTTTCTAAGCTTGTATTTGCTACTAATTGAGCATATTCTTTAATTCGACCTACTTGATAAGAATTTAAATTATTAAAAACTATATCATCAATATTTGAAAGAGTACCAATTTTTTGAAAATTTTCTTTTATAGCTTCATATTTTTTGTATTCATTAACACTTGCTTCATCTTTTGATGTAGATAAACGATAAAAATCGTGTTTTTTATTAAGTTCATTTTTGTTTAAAAGTGATATATATTCATTTTCCTTTTGAAAATAAATTGCAGGATGATATTCATTAAAGAATGATAAATTATCAAAATTCTTTTTGCTTTGTGATCTAACTGCTTGCGAAAAATTACGAACTAAACTTTCGAATCTTTTCACTTCAGATGCAGAAAGAATTTTATCTAAATCAGACTGATCTCTTCCTTCGTTTTTTTGCTTTATCATATGCTTTATATTTTGTAAGATTATTATTAAAGAATTCGTTATTTTCAGTTCTGATTTTCTTTTGTAAATCTAATACAGATTGAACAGGTGAAATTTTATCATTTTTACTTGGGGTTTGTTTATCAGTTCCACCAACCTTAATTTTTTCATCATTAACTTTCCGATAACTACATGAAATAGCAGCCGATGTTGTTATTAAAGGCAATAAAGAACCTCCTGAAACCAAAATTTTTCTAACACTTTTTTTCATAATTATTTAATGTTTTTTAAACATTGCTCCATAATTGATATATATCTATATTATAGTCTTTTTTAGCAATTCAAACATTCTTATAATTTTTCTGGTATATAAATATTTCTAGATAAAAAATAAATATGTTAATTTTTCACATATTTATACTTTAAATCAATTTTTATTTAATTCTTACTTCTTCATAGAATTCTAAAACATCATCTTCTTGGATATCATTAAAATCTTTTATATGTGTACCAAAGTCTTTACCTTTTACAACTTCTTTTGCATCATTTAATTCACGACGTAAAGTTTCTAGTTGTCCTTCGTGAATTATTTTTCCTTTACGATATACTTTTACCTTACATTTTTCGCGAACCACACCAGCATCCATCATACATCCTGCAATCTTTCCTACTTTTGAATAAAAGAAAACCTTGATAATATGTGCTTCACCGATCTTGCAATCTTCATAAATTGGTGCTTTTAATTCATCTAAAATACTTTGACAATCTTGAATTATCTTATAAATTACATTATGCTCAATAATACTAATATTTTGTGCCTGAGCATTTTGTTTCATATTTGATGGTGTTTTTAGGTTAAACACGAAGATTATAGCATTTGATGCTTGTGCTAGTAATAAATCATTTCCGCTTACAAACCCTGCAGATGCAGCAATAACCTTTATAATTGCTTCATCATTTTCAAGCCCATTTATTTGTCCTTTGATAGCTTCAGAAGTCCCGTGAACATCTGATTTAATTATAATATTTATTATTTTTTTACCATCTGAATTTGCATTTACTAATGATTTATCATGCAATAAATTCATTTTATCAGAAAAAGCCTTTTCGTTAGCTAATTTCTTTGCAAATTTTTCATCACTAAATCCAATAAATTTATCACCAGCATCAGGGGCATAATTTAATCCTGTTATAATTGCCGGCATACCTGGATAAACTTTTTTAATAGGGTGTCCGTTTGTATCAGTTAAAGAACGAATCCTTCCATATTTAGAGCCAGCAACAATAAAGTCACCTTTATATAATGTTCCATTTTCAATTACTATTGTAGAAACTGCACCAGCACCTTTATCAACACGTGATTCGATAACTGTTCCAATTGGATATCGTTTTGGATTAGCTTTTAAATCTAAAAGTTCAGCAAGTAAGGTTATTTCATCAAATAATTGAGTTAAACCATCACCGTTTATCGCTGATCCATAAACTATTTGAGTGTCTCCACCGTATTCATTGATTACAACTTCATTATCTGCTAACTCTCCCTTCAAACGATCTAAATCCTTGTTAGGCTTATCCATTTTATTGACAAAAACAATAATAGGAACATTAGCTGCCTTTGCATGTTGAATCGCTTCTTTGGTTTGAGGCATTACACCATCGTCTGCTGCAACAACTAAAATAATAATATCAGTAATTTTCGCTCCACGAGCACGCATTTTAGTAAATGCTTCATGCCCTGGAGTATCTAAGAAAGTTATTTTTGCATTCTTATGTTCAATTTGATATGCTCCGGTATGTTGGGTAATCCCACTTGATTCGGTTGCGACAATATTCGATCGTCTTATTTTATCTATTAGGGTGGTTTTTCCATGATCAACATGACCCATCACTGTAATAATTGGACTACGATGAATTAAATCTTCTGGTTTATCTTCAAAATTTACTTCATCTAAAAAGTTTGATCCATCAACATTTGTTTCTTTTTGAAAGTCTAAATTATTTTCTAAACAAATTTCACCAATTTCTTCTTCGGATAAAATGTGATTAAGATTATACATTTTACCTTGTAAAAAGAATTTTTTGATTATGTCGTTTGCATTAATACGAGTAATTTTAGCAAAATCTCCGATAGTCATTTTACCTGTAAAAATAAACACTCCATCTTTTACTTCAGTTTTTGCTGTTTGTAGTTGTTGCTTTATTTCAGCAACATTACTAATCCGATGTGTTTTCTTTGACATTGATCACCTCCTGAATTTGTGATTCCAAGTCATCGTAAGTTTCATTAGTGACATTGGTACGAAAGGTACGATTTAATGCTTTAGTTCTTCTTATTTTATTCCAATTTTCAAAAGATGGAATAAAATAAGCACCTCTTCCTTTCATATTTTGATTTTTATCTAAAATAACTGTATTTGCTTTGCGATTAAAATCAAAACGCAACATTTCCTTAACATTTACTATTTGGTTAGTCGCGATACATTTACGATTAAAGTTTTTAAGATTCTCATTCATCATCTAAATCATCAAAATTAATATCTGTATCTAAACCATAGTTCATTAAATCATTATCAACTTTAAAGTCTTTAATCTTCTTGTATTCAGTAATAACTTTTTTCTCTTTTTTAATTTGGTTTTTATTATTAAATTCTTTTGGTTTATCACTACTTTGCATACTATTTTGAAATTCTTCTATTTCTTCTTCTGCTGCAAAGTTAATATCAAATGATGAATTAATATCATCTACAAAATCATAATTATTTAACTCGCTATCAGATTGAATTTGGTTATCAACTTTTTCAAATAAATCATCAAACATACTTTCACTAGATTGTTTAATTTTATCATTTGTTTTTTGTAATTTATTTTTTTGTTGTGAATCAATAGTTTCCGATGTATTTTGTTTAGCAATTAATGAATCGCTAGTCTGCATACGCATTGAACTATAAAAGTCTGCTACATCTTTATCAAAATCATCCATTGAAATATTGATATCTTTAAGATATTGATTTGGTTTTGATTTTCTTGGTTTTTTATTTGTGTTAAATAACGATTTTTCTCTTAGAACAAATGTCTTTTTAACTTCTTTTAATTTAAATGGTATTTTTAGTTGCATCGCTTTTTCAACATCAATAACTTCTATTTTGGTTTCAGTTAATTTTGATGCTAAGTCAATATTTAATGCACTGCGACCAATTGCTGATTTAAATTCTTCTTTTTCAACTACAGCATAGGCTTTTTGAGTTTTCTTGTGCAAAACAACATCAATTACTTTAGCAGGCGATAATGCATTTTTAACATATTCTAATTTATTTGCAGATCACCTTATAATATCTATTTTTTCTTTAATAATATCAGATACAGCAATGATGCGTTTGGCTCCCTCACCAAAAATTGAACCAACAATATCGTAGTTAAAGTTACGATTTGGATTAACTCTTACAGCAACCTTAGAACGAATTCCTGGTATTCTTTGCACCTTAACAATTTCGATATCTCCGCTACCTATTTCAGATATCTGAGTTTTTAAAGTTTCTTGGACTTGGTTTGGATCAATCATCGAAACTTCTAAAACATTGAGATTATTTTCTAAATTAATACCTTCTAATGTAACCTGTATATCTGAACCAGGATGTATCGGTTCAGAACGATTTAATTTATGTTTCGATAAGTAAGCTTTATATAAGCGATTATCTTCTAAGATTTCCACTAAAAATCCACCACGAACCATAGTTGATAAAACCTTAGCATGAAATTTTTGACCAATTTTATTAACAAAAATATTGCTTATACGTTCTTTATCAACAAATTTTAACTCACTGCGAAACCCGTTTTCTATAGCAGCACGATGTTTTTTACTGATTCAACCAAAATCTCAAATTATATCAACTGTATCACCTGAATGAATATTCGGATTTAAAATTTTCGCTTCTTTAATATGAATAAATAATAATCTCTGTAAATCTGGTTCACTATTTTTCTCATTTATTTCTTCAAAAACAATTTCATCTGAATCATCTACTACTATAATATTATGCTTGATTAATGTGATAGTCTTATCTTCGTGATTAACTATAAAATCAATTTCTGCATCAGGATCTATATCTTTTGTTATAACTTTTAATGTTTCTTCTTTAAAGATATTTAAAATGGTATCAAAGTCAAAATTTTTAGATTCTGCATATGAGTTAATCATTTGATATAACTGATTTTTTTCATTTTTTCTTTTGTCAATAACAATATTTTTATTTTCTGCCATATGTTCCTTAAAATTTAATATATAACTCTACTGAAGAAATATTATTTTTTTCAAATGATACTTTTCGCATCTGCCCTTTTTTATTTCATCTAACAAGTATTTTATCATCAAAAACTTCCAATAATGTGACTACAAAGATATTATGTGATTCATAACTTTTAATTGTTTTTATTTTTATTTCTTTATTTATATAACTTGTTAAATCATTGATATCTAAATCCGTTTTTAAACCCTTTGATAAAACTTCTAAATTATATTCATCTTTAAACCAATTTTGAGTGTTTAAAAACATTGAAACTTGTTTGGATAATTCTTCAACTTGCTTTAAGTCAGTAAACTTACTTGTAATTTCTAAAGTTTGTCCAAAATCATTTGAAACCATTTTTGCATCCAAAATATTATCACCAAATTGTTCAATTAAAATTTGTTTATAGTTCATTTGACTCCTTAAAATAAGAAAAGTTGCACTGACGTACAACTCCTTATAATTCATAAAAAAGAGAAGTTGTTATATTATAGCAGTTTATGATAAAAATTTATTATTAATTTAGATTTTTTATTTTATATTAATAAGATTAAAAAATTATTTATGATAAGTTATATTATTTTTAATTGTAAAACTTCGATATATTTGTTCAATAAGCATTATGCGAAATAATTCGTGTGGAAAAGTCATTTTGGAAAAATTTATCTTATTTTCAAAATATGATTCATCAACTCCGTTTGAACCTCCAATTACAAAAGTAACATTATCAATATCTAAAAACAAATTACCGAATTCTATTGAATCATATTGTTTTGCATTGGTAGATAAATAAAATACTTTTGAGTTTTTAGGTATCTTATCAAGGATTAATTGGGTTTCTTTTTTTATTTTCAAGTCAATATTATCATTTTTTTGTTCTTTGATTTCTATTAAATTAATTTTTGCAAAAAAAATAATTTTCTTGATATATTGTTTATAGATATCTTGGTATTCTTTTGATAAACTTCCAACAGCGATAATATTCAATTTCATTACTTTTTGCTACCTAAATAAAACATCAACATTTGTATATCAGTAGGATTTATCCCGGAAATCCGAGATGCCTGACCTATGGTTTGTGGTCGAATTGCTTCAAGTTTTTGTCGAGCTTCTGTTGCTAAATTCATCACTTTCTGATAATCTATATCTTTTGGTATTTTTAGTGAATCTAAGCGCGACATTTTTTGTGCTTGGATTTGTTGTTTTTTAATATAACCATCTAAACGGATAATGGTAGTAAGTTCATTTTTGAATTCGAAATCACCTAGTACTTCTTCTGTTTTAACATCTGGACGGGCTAAAACTTTTAACATTGAAACTCCATTTTCTATTCCATATTTTTGTGCTAATTGTGATTTTGAAGATAAAAATTCTTCACTCAGTCGCTTTATTTTTGCATCTATGGTTTGATATTTTTTTAGTACATAATCATATGTTTGTTTAGAAACCAATCCGATTTGATAACCATATTTAGATAAACGTAAGTCAGGGTTATCATTACGCAATAACAATCGATATTCAGCTCTAGATGTTAACATTCGATATGGTTCTTTTGTTCCTTTTGTTACCAAATCATCTATTAATACTCCGATATATGCATCATCACGCTTTAAAATTAATGGCTCTTTATTTTCTAGATTTAATGCAGCATTTATTCCTGCAATTAATCCTTGTGCGGCTGCCTCTTCATATCCACTTGTTCCATTGATTTGTCCTGCTGTATAGAGATTTTTAATCACTTTTGATTCTAAGGATGGTTGGATTTGTAAGGGATTTAAAGCATCATATTCAATTGCATACCCTCATTTTTGGATGCGACAATTTTGTAATCCTGGTATAGTTCTTAACATCCTATCTTGCACATCTATTGGCATTGATGTTGACATCCCGTTTACATATATAATACTTCCATCAGCTGTTTCAGGTTCAAAAAAGATTTGATGACGATGTTTATCTCGAAAACGCATTACTTTATCTTCTATGCTAGGACAATATCTAGGTCCCACCCCTTCGATTAAACCTGAATACATAGCAGATTTACCAATATTTTCTTCAATTATTTTGTGTGTTGCATCATTTGTATAGGTAAGATAACATGAAATTTGTTTATCAAGTTTGATGTTAGAACGGTTTGAAAAAGTCAATATAGTATCTTCTAAGTCTTCTTTTTCTACTTGTGAAAAATCTATTGAATCGGCATAAATTCGAGCAGGTGTACCAGTTTTAAGGCGTTGAAGATGCAAACCCAATTTTTGTAGTGATAAACTAAGTTTTGGTGTAGTTTTTTGATTATCAGGTCCGGATATAGTAATTTCATCTCCACGTAAAATTCTTGAATTCATATATGTTCCAGTTGTGATCACTAACACAGTTGTTTTTATAACACTTCCATCTGATAAAACAACACCAACTACTTTTTTTTCTGAATCTGTTAAAACTTCTTCAACAACCGCTTCAATTAAATCAATATTTAGATGCTCATTTAGTGCTTTCGCAATAATATTAGAATATTTATCTTTGTCTATTTGAGCCCTTAATGCCCTAACAGCAGGACCCTTTGATTCATTTAACATCTTAATTTGAATCATCGCTAAATCTGAAAAATATCCCTGAACTCCACCTAATGCATCAATTTCACGAGTTATAATCCCTTTTGCAGGACCCCCAATCGACGGATTACAAGGCATCATCGCTAAACGCTTTAAATCAAATGAAATTAATGCAGTTTGATGACCTTTATTTCCTAGAGCAAAAGCAGCCTCCACACCTGCATGACCACCACCAATAACGATTGCTTGATAACTTTTTTCCATATTTACCTCTTTATTTTTTATTATATTAAAAAAGTTGTATTTTTTTAGCAAAATTTTTAATTTGTTTTGCTTGTGAATTAAATCTTAATATCTTTGTGTATAAATCCCTTTATTTTCTTTTTTTACTATATATAACATAAAAAAGAAAATAAATTTATTTTATATAGCATCCAAAACAAAAATCGTTAAATTATTTCTTTCCTTAAAAATTCTGCTATAATTGCATAACCCATATATTTTTATATGGTCAGCATAAAGAGTATGGTAGTTGACAACGAAAACCATTGCCAACCGGTTTAATACACGGTGGAGAGTCAGGGGATGTATCCCAACATGCAAATGACCATCTTTATGCTCCTATTTAACTAATAAGGAGTTTTTTTATATGAGAAAATTATTTACCAGCGAATCAGTTGGAAGAGGACATCCAGATAAAGTCTGTGATCAAATTTCAGATGCGATTTTGGATGCTTATTTAACCTTAGATCCATATGCTAAAGTTGCAGTCGAAACAATGGCGAGTGGACACAACATCTTTATAGCAGGGGAAGTTAAAGCAACTGCTGATATTGATGTTATTGAAATTGCTAAAAATATCTTAAAATCCTTAGGATATTACACTAACGAAACAAGTTTTATCACAGACATCCGACACCAAAGTCCCGACATCGCTCAGGGAGTTGAATTAGGTGATGAAATCGGAGCAGGCGATCAAGGGATAATGTTTGGTTATGCAACTAACGAAACCGATGTTTATATGCCACTTGCGATTACAGTTGCACATGAACTTGTCAGGGTGGCTGAAAAACTTAGAGTTAGTGGAGATTTTGTATGAGCAAAAGCCGATATGAAATCGCAAGTTACCTTAGATTACAGCGATCCTGAACATACAAGTGTTGATACAGTTTTATTAAGCATTCAACATTCAAGTAAGTATGTTGAATCCGAATTTAAAGATTATATAGTGCAAAAAATCATTTTGCCAACATTACAAAAATTTAATTTAGATGCTCCAAAACACATCCTAATTAACCCAACCGGACAATTTATTATCGGTGGACCTATCGGGGATACTGGCTTAACAGGACGTAAAATCATTGTTGATACCTACGGTGGAGCATCGCGACATGGCGGCGGAGCTTTTAGTGGTAAGGATGCTACCAAAGTTGACAGATCTGCTGCATATGCTGCTCGATGAGTGGCAAAAAATGTTGTTGCAGCCGGTTTAGCAGATAAAGTTGAAATTCAAATTGCTTATTCTATTGGAATAGCAAAACCTATTTCGGTTATGGTTGAGACATTCGGGAGCGAAAAAATCGCTAAAGAAAAAATTGAAAATGCAATTATTAATACCTTTAATCTCACACCAAAAGCAATTATCGAAGCACTTGGATTAAGAAAACCAATTTATGCAAAAACAGCATATTTTGGACACTTTGGTAGAAATGATATCGATCTACCATGAGAGCGACTTAATAAAGTTGAAGAATTAAAACAATATTTAAAATAATTACCTAAGTTGACACTTTAAAAGACTATAATATTAAGAAAGGATTTTATGGCAAAGTTTATCGATGAAGTTAGCATATTATTGCAAGCTGGTAAAGGTGGAGATGGGATGATCTCTTTTCGTCGCGAGGCGCATGTTGATAAAGGTGGCCCAGATGGAGGCGATGGAGGTCGTGGAGGAAACATCTATTTTGTTGGTGATTTAGGTAAAAACACCTTGCTTAGTTTTTACAAAAACAAGCATATTACAGCAGAAGATGGTGTCAAGGGTGGCCCAAAAAATCTTTACGGTGCTAATGCTAAAGACACTTATGTCAAAGTTCCAATAGGAACCTTGGTATATAATGGGACGAAATTAATTGCTGATGTTATCAAAGCTGATCAAGCATATTTGGTAGCAAAAGGTGGAAAAGGTGGTCGTGGTAATAACAAGTTTAAAACCGCTAAAAACACAGCACCTAGAATTGCTGAAAACGGTATGCCTGGAGAAAAATACCAAGCACATATAGTCTTAAAAATTCTTTCTGATGTCGGTGTGGTAGGTAAGCCTTCAGCAGGAAAATCGACATTTTTAAATTCTATTTCAAATGCACATGCAAAAGTTGCAGAATATGAATTTACAACCTTAGTACCACAATTAGGAATGGTGCAATTTCATCAAAACTCTTTTACCGTTGCTGATTTACCTGGTTTAATTCAAGGTGCCGCATTAGGTAAAGGACTTGGAATTCAATTTTTAAAACACATCGAAAGATGTAAAGTCATCGCACATATTATTGATTTTGGTTCAGAAGATAAAAACCCGATTTTAGACTATGAAACTATTAATAATGAACTAAAATCATATAATTTAAAACTTGAATCAAAACCACAATTAGTTATAGCCAATAAATCTGATTTAGATGCTTTTAATTCACATTTAAAAGCATTTAAGAATAAATATCCTGATGTTAAAGTTATTTCGATATCTGCAATTTTTCATCATAACTTAGAAGCTGTTAAAGCTGCTTTATGAGAACTTATTTCAACTACTCAATTTCAAACAATTACTGAAGAAAATGATTCAGTAAAGGTTATAACTTATGAACCAGATTTTATTGTAAAAAATCCTTATAAAGGATACTTTGATGTTAATGGAAAGAAAGTTGAAGAACTTTATTATAAAATTCCTATTAACACTTATGATAACTTAGTTCGCTTTAATAACATCCTTAAAAAAATCGGTGTATGAGACGAACTAATTCGTCGCAACATCCAAAAAGGTGATATCGTTGCAATTTATGGTTTTGAGTTCGAATGAGATGACCAAGAATAGGGGGTAATATGATATCTATGTTTAAGATTCTCCCGAAAAATCTGAAGAATCGGATTTGATTTGGAGTATCTTTAATCTTATTAAATGTAATTATAACAATGTTTATTCCAATTTTTATTGCTCAATTTTTACCTCTGTTGATTAATAAAAGTGGAACATATCACATAGTACTTTTCAATCATATAATTTATCAATCTACAAATTTTTCTAATACATTAGGTCTACTTTTAGGTGTTACCTTAGGATTAATCGCTTTTTCTTCTTTTGTATCAATGATGGGTCTTTTAATCATTGTCTGATCAGGAGAAAGAGCATCAAATTTTTATCGCGATAAACTGTTTGCTAAATACCAAAAGTTATCATTAAAAGAAATTGCACAAATTACACCAGAAAGTCTTATCACTCGGATCAACGACGATGTTGCAGTCTTTTGAGAGTTTTTAGTTGGAGCAAGCACTACCTTAGTTAAAGCTCCTTTTTATATCATTGCTGGTTTAGTTTTTGCATTTTTAACTGATGTTCCTTTAACATGAGCGATTATTGCCGTAATTCCTTTGCTAGTTTTTGTAATGTATTTTATCTTTAAATTTGTTCGACCATTAATTGCGCAAAACCGTAAAAACTTGGATGCAATTACCAAAGAATCTGATGAAAACATCCTAGGAATCAGATTTATTAAAGCATATAACCTGCAAGAGCAACAATATAGCAAATATCAAAGCGCAACCAATAAATGAAAAGTTAATGAACGTGGAATTTTTTCACTCTTTTCATTAGCAATGCCTGCATTTTTCTTTATTACTAACTTAATAATTATTATTATTTATGCTGTCGCATTTGTGACAATTCAAAAAAATCCAAATACTAATATCCCACAATTAATTGCTAAGATTAATACATTTATTGAATATGAATTTATTATCGCACTTGGTATCAGTAGTTTTAGTCAATTTTTAGGAACTTTTTTCCGCGCTCGTGTTTCTGCTAAAAGAATTTCATATGTCTATAACTTCAAAAGTTCAGATAAATTATTTCCAACACATCTTAATACAAATAACGATAAAAACAGCTACAGCATTGAATTTAAAAACTTGAATTTTAAATATTTTCAAACATCTGAAGATTATGTATTAAAAGATATTAATTTTAAAATTGATGCAGGTCAAACCTTAGGAATCATCGGACCAACTGGTGCTGGAAAATCTACCTTAGCAAACTTATTGATTAAAAATATGCAATATACTGACGGAAATATTTTAATCGATAACCAAGAAGTTAATAACCTTGATACCAACCAAATCCGTAAAGATGTCGGGATTGTATACCAAGATGCTTTACTTTATTCAGGTAGCATTAAATCTAATCTACTTTTTGCTAAAGAAGATGCTACTGAACTACAAATTCAAAAAGCACTCGATTCTTCATGTGCAAACGAATTTGTTAATTCGTTTGCAGATAAACTTGATCATATTGTAGGACAACGTGGCAAAAACTTATCAGGTGGACAAAAACAACGTCTTTCGATTGCTCGAACCTTATTAATTGAACCAAAAATATTAATTTTAGATGATTCTACCAGTGCTTTAGATAACATAACTACTAAAAACCTTATTCATAATTTGTCAACAAATTATCAAACCACCAATATTATCATTTCACAAAAAATTAATTCTATCAAGCATGCTGATAAAATTATCGTTTTAGACAAAGGTAGAATCATTGGACAAGGCAGTCACGATGAACTCCTACAAACATGCCAATGATATGCTGATGTTAACTTTAACCAATTACAACAATAAGGAGCATAATGACTAAACATTCAAATTGACGTGCTTTTAAGGTTTGAATTTCTTTTATTAAAGAAGATAGAACTATTATTTATTGAGCATTATTGTTTTCTGTTTTAAATGCATTGGCTTATATTGGTGGCAGTTTTTTAATAGGATTTGTTATTAACCACTTTTTTGAACCTCTAGCAAAAGGTAATATCGCTTTTGAAAATATTTCTATCACACAGTTTGCTTTGACTCTTGCTGGATTAGGTGGATGTTATTTAATATATGCCATTTTTCGTTATTTAGAAAATAGCATTTATGCTAAAGTTGCCTTTTATGCAGCGGCAAGGGTGAGAAACAAATTAATGCATTCGCTGTTAGAAATGCCAATTAGTTATTATGATAATAATAAAACCGGGAACCTTATTTCAAGCTTAATTGTTGATTGCAATAACATCGCTTTATCGCTTTATCAAGGGCTAACCCAAGTTATTAATGCGATATTTAACATCTCGATTGCTATTATTGTTATGTCAATGGTATCTGTTTATTTAACATTAATTGTTGTTCCGTTTTCACTTTTGATGTTTGCATCAGTTGCAATTGTAATTAGACGTTCACAACCATACTTTATCAAAGTTCAAGAAGCATTTGGAGAACTTAACTCTTTTGTCGAAGAAATGTTAGCAAATACTAAGGTTACAAATGCATTTAACCGTCAAGAATTAATTAATAGTGAGTTAAAAAAGATAACCAAAAAAATTCGTCAAATTGCTTTTCGAGGTGATTTAATTACCAAGAGTCTTGAAACTATTTATTATGTGATTTCAAACTTAATTATCTTAATTATTACAGCCATTTCAGCAGTATTTTATTTATTTTCAGTCCCTGTTTTAGGTGTACCTGGGTTAGGTGCAGGGGTGGATGGAAAAGCAACTGCTGCATTAATTTTTACTTATACATCATTGAATTGAAACTTTATGGGACCTTTTCAAGCGGTATTAGGAACTGTATTTCAAGCACAAGTTGGAATTGCAGCAACTACCAGAGTTATTCGCATTTTAGATGCACCAATTGAATCGCATCAAAATGAAAAAATCCGCATTGTTAAAATCAGATTTGATCAAAATGAGCAAAAATTCATTGAAACTAACACAAATGATCCATACGCGTTTGCAGCATATAAATATAATCAAAACAATACCGTTAGTTATGCATCAGTGAAAGGGGAAGTTGTTTTTGATAATGTTTTCTTTAAATATAATCCAAATTCTTCTAATTACCAACTTAAAGGAGCTTCCTTTAAAGCTGAGCAAGGAAAAGTGATTGCGATTGTAGGACCAACTGGTGCTGGTAAAACCACAATTATTAACTTAATTTCAAAATACTATGATTACCAACAAGGAAGCATTAAAATCGATGGAAATGAGCTAAAAGAAATCAATTCAAAAGACTTGAAAGACATCTTAACTATTGTGCTACAAGATTCATTTTTATTCAATGAAACTATTTTAGCAAATCTTAAAATGACCAATCCAAATGCAAGTATGGAACAAATTGAACAAGCAACCCAAATGACACAAGCACACCACTTTATCCAAAATATGGAAAAAGGATATCAAACACAAATTGAACATAATGGAATGAATATTTCACAAGGTCAAAGACAACTGCTTTCTTTGTCGCGAGCAATTTTATCAAATCGTAATATTTTAATTTTGGATGAAGCTACATCTAATATTGATTCAAGTACTGAGCAGATTGTTCAAAAAGCAATGCTGCATCTGATGCAATATAAAACTTCATTTATTATTGCTCATCGACTTAGCACCATTAAACATGCTGATTTGATATTAGTAGTAAATGACGGAGAGATTATTGAAAGTGGAACACATGAAGAACTTCTAAATGCAAAAGGCTTTTATAATAATCTATATCGGTCACAATTTAGTAACTAATACAACCTATGGTTGTGTTTTTAATAATGTTTGTTTATACTAAAATTTGATATCATTTATCTGAGTTAATTTATGTTTATTAACAACTTTATTAACAAGTAAAATCAATATCTTTGCTTGTTTTTAAAATACACAACATAAGCATTTTTGGATTTTAACATTCTTGAAAAATTAACTTTTTACTTGAATTTATAGCACTAAAAATTTTTTTACCATATATATATATATATATAAGAGAGTATAATTTTATTCTATGAATTTATTGTGTGTTTTTTTTGTTATACAATTTTTATACAGTCAATATATATAAAAATAACAAAAACTACAAAATTAAATAAGTAAAATATAAAGGAAGAAATTATGACTAACAAAAGAAAAGGAATAATTTTTGTTTCATCTGCTGCAGTTGCTGCTACAACTGTCACAGGACTAACAATAGGAATTTTATATGATCGCAAACAAGCAAGTGATCAATATAAAACCTTATATAATAAAACTTTAAATGATATAAAAAGGGTAAACATCTCTGATGAAACTAAGAGGCTGCTTTTTGCAGATTTATCTAAATTACCAACTACATATAAGACCCCAAGACAATTTGAATATCTTGCAGAAATAAATAAGAAAATCACCGATGCAGCAGTTAATTCAGTAAATAACAAGTTAAATGAACTTGTGAATTTTGATTCTAAGGTTACTACTTTTACCAATCTTGATGATTTGATTACATTCAACGATGCTCTTGATAAATTACTTGAATTCGATAAATTACTTCCAAAACTTAATGATTCTAAGGATAAGGATGAACTTATTGCTCAGGCTGCACAAGCAACCAAACCAGAGCAAGTAGAACCTTTAATTGATCGTCTTAAAGAATTAATTGATAAACAAGCAAAAGAGTTAGCAAAACTAAAAGAAAGTGTTGATGCTAAGATTGCTAAACTTCCAGCAGTAATACAAGATAACTTTTTAGATTTACGTGCTAGAGCAGATGATGATAAAGAAAAATTACGTGAGTTATCTACTTTATTAGATAAAACTCAGTTAGTTGCTGATAAAGCAAAAGAAATTCAAAATATCTATCAAAGAGATGATGTATATCAAGATATGACTACATTAGCTCCAGGTGATGAACTACCTGGTGGACAACTTGATACCATTAACAAAAAAGTAGATGAAATCTTAAATTCAGAAGAAAATCGTGATTTAGAAGACTTAAGAAAGCAAGTACATGAGTTAAATAATGCTCTTGATGATGAAGCTGCTAAAAAAGATTTTTCAGATAAAATTGATAAAGCTGGAAACATCCCTGAACTTGTTGAGATTCAAAAACAAATTGAAGATAAACTTAGAGCAATTTCTGGGGTTGAAGGATTGTTAAATTCTAAAAAGAAAATTTTAAAAGACAGAGTTAACAAATCAAATTTACCTGAAATTATTAAACAAAGATATCTCGATGATATCGATAATGCTAACCTTTTATCAGATTTAGATAACATCGAAACTGAATTAAAAGGTGTTTTAGCAATTGAAGATGCTAGAAATGCTGCACGTGCTCAAATTGAAGCACTGAATAATCCACCTAGAAATGAACTTTTAAACGAACTTAATAATGCTAATACCTTAGAAGATATTAATAAGGTAGGACAAAAAGCACTTGATTTGTTAAATGTTGCTAAAAAAGAAGCCAGAACCAAAATTCGTTTACTAGATGGTGATTATGATAATAAAAACCGTTTAGATGTTGCACTTGTTGATGCTAAAACACAAAAAGATGTAGTTGATTTAGAATTAGAAGCAGAACGTATTTTCCAAAAAATTAAAGATAATACCCAAGATGATATTAATAAAATCGATCCTAATGGTGAATTTAGTCAATTTAAAAAAGAACTACAAAGCAAACTTACTGATTTAAATAATAATCCAAACGCTATAGCAAAAGACTATTTAGACTTATCTAAAAAAGCAAACACCGTTGATAACTATGAAGAAGCTAAAAAGCGTGCTAATGAATACTACAATAAATTAGATGATGAAAACAAAGCCAAAATTACTAAAGAATATAACACTATAAATTCAGCACAATTCGATCCTGAAAAACTTTTTGATCCTAATGATAAAACCACTAATCAAGCCTTTAAAGCAGTTTTAGATGCTAAGGAAAAAATCGAAGATATTTATAACTTCCAAGAAAACAAAAAAATAGCACAAGACGGAATCGATAAAATTGAAAATGCTACTAAAAAAGCAGAATTTAAAGATCGTTTATTAAAAGTAACTAACAATGCTGAATTAGCAGGATTAATTTCAGATATTAAAAACTACCACAAACTTGAATCAGATAATAAACTTACCAACGGACAACTTGAATATATTATTAATAAATACATCAAAGATCCTAAGAAGAAAGCAGAATTATTAAATAACCTTAAAAATGCTACAAGTGATTCAAACGGAAAGACAATTGATAATCAAAATACCATTTTTGATAATCTTTCTAAAATCCGTAATGAAATTACTAATAGTATTGATGCACAAAACCAACTTGATTCACAAAAAGAACAAATTGGTGCTTTAATCGACCGAATTAGCGATCCTGCTAAAAAACTTGCTTTTCGTGATAAATTAGTTGATGTCAACGATCCAAATGCTGCAAACGATTTATTAGGTTCGATTGATAATCAAATTAAATTACAAAACGAACAATCACATTTAAGCAACCTAGCTGATAATATCATTGATCCAAAAACAAAACAAGAGTTTTTAAACAAAATAAATTCACTACCTGATGCTGCTGCTGGTGCTGCTTTAGCAGAGCAAATTAATAAATCCTTAGCAGACCAAGATGCAGCACTAGCGACTGCCAAAACTGCTGCTAAAGATAAATTAGGTTTATTATCGAATGCTAATCCAAAAAAACTAGATTTATATAACCAACTTTCTAATGCTAAAACACCACAAGAAATTAAAACTATTTCTGATCAAGTTGATTCATATATTAACGAACTTAAAGATCAAGCTAAAAAGGCTATTGCTCGCACCGAAGGTGGATTAACTGAATATAACGGAGATTTAAAGCAAAATTTAGAATCTTCTTTTGGTGCATCACAAGTTGAAGCCGCTATCCAAAATGTTATCGATCAAGCTAACAAAGCATTCTCAGATGTTCATGATAAAGTTATTGATACATTAGATGGAGATGGAAGCACAGCAAATCCTGGTCTTAAAGATACTGACAAAAAAGCTAAATATGCACAAGATATCATTAATTCAAATACCATTAAAGACTTAAATAATGTTTTAGATAAAATTAATAAATCTATTGCATATGAGCACGCTCATGATGCTGCTGATGCACAACTACAAAATGTACAAGATCCACAAAAAGCTGCTGAATTAGCTAAGGAACTAGAAGCAACTAAAGCAAATGAAGATACTCCAGGTGCAAATGCAATTTTAGATAAAATTAACCAACAAATAGAATCTGAACACAATGAAATTGCTAATTTAGTAGCACAAACTAAAGAACAAATCAAGAAATTATATAAACCAGAAAATATCGACTTATTCAATAAACGTGCAAATAAACCTGACTTAGGTTTATTAGATGCTCGTGATATGCTTAAAACCATCAAAAATACCATTGCTTTAGAACAAGATGAATTAGCTAACAAAAAAACACAAGCTCGTAAAGATACACAAGCTCGTTTATTAGCAGGCCCAAAACTTGATGAATTTAAAGAAAAAATCCAAGCTGCACAATCTCAAGTAGCTGTTGATGGTGTTATTAAAGAAGTTGATGCATATTTACAATCTTTAAAAGATGATGCAAAAGCACAAGCATTAAAACTTAACGACAACGAAGGTCTTATCCGTGATATTGATGCTGCAATAACACAAGCAGCTATTGCTGCAGCTAAACAAACCGCAATTACTCGTTTAAACGATGCTAAGGCACAAGTATCGAATCGAATCGATGAAGTAATTAATGTTGTTGCTGCTGATAATAAAGCATTAAAAGATGCTTTAGCTGCTGCTGATAATCAAACACAAATTAATCAAGTAAATAATGACATTGATGCTAAGTTAGCTGCTTATAATGCTGATACTAAAGCCGATGTAGCCCGTTTGAATAACCCCGATGCTGATCACATCATAACTTCCGAACACTGAACTACCCAATCCATTTCAAAACAACAACGTGATCGTGTTTCAGATAAAATAAATTCTAGACTTTCAGAATATGATGCTACCCTCGCTAAATTAGTCGGTGATAATACAATGCATAAAAAATATGCTGATATTAAAGCGGCTATGGATACATCAAAAGTTAAAGAACAACAAATTCTTGACTATATTTCTGAAATGAATGCTGCTTTTGAAGGACAAAAACAAAATGATTTAGGATTACTTTCTTCCGTTACAAACAACGAACAAAAAAGCGTCTTGAATCAAATGGTTAATACTGCAGCAACCATTCAAGATTTAAACGATGCTAAAACTGCAATCCAATTACAAATTCATAAAGAAGCAGTTTTAGCAACCTTAGATTCTAAAAAACTTTTCCCTGAACAAAAGACTTCATTTAATGTATCTATCAATGGAGCACAAAGCGAAGATGCATTGAATCAAGTAATCAAGGACTTGGAAGTCAAGGATGTATATAACCGTGCTTTACAACCACAAATTAATGCTGCAACTGCTGCTAATAATAATATCGACTTGGATGAATCAAAAGCAACCAAAGATGAATATGCACAATTAATCAATGATGCTCGAAGCAACGAGGATGTTGCTGCTGTTATGGCTAAAATCAAAGCATTCTTAGATGCTAAAAAGGCTGAAGCAAAAACTCAAGTTGATAAACTTACTGGTAGACAATCTAGAGAAACCGAGCAAGGTAATCTTGATAGCACCCAAAGTGAAAGTGGATATAAACAAATTAAAGATGCAGCTGCTAAAATCTTCTCAGATGAACAAGCTGATTTAAAAAAACTATTAAATGGATATACATATACTGATAATAATCAAAAAGTTCAAAGTGTAACAGGGGTAAGTGATCAAAGTTTTAAAGATGCTGCATTAAAAGCAATTGATAATGCTGCTAATATGGGAGAGTTAGATGCAGAACGCATTAAAATCAATAATCAAAAGACTCGTGAAGGTATTCAAAAATTAATTGATACAATTCAAGAAAGTACTGATAAAGCAAAACTGCAAAATGATTTAAATCAAGCTCAAAATGCAGAAAGTTTACAAAAAGTCGAAACTGAAGTTAATAGTAAACTTACAAATCAAAGTAATCAAGTTACTGCTTTAAAAGCGCAAGTTAAAGAAAAATTAAATGTTTTAAATAGTTCTAATAGTGTAAGAACCGAAATTGAAAAAACTATTGATAACCAAACTCAAATCTTTAAACTAAAAGAGGATTCACAAAAAATTGATACTGAACTAAAACGCATTCGCGATGAAGTACAAAAAGAAATTACCCAAAAGATTCAACCTACTAATCGAAATAATGAAAACCCAGGTCATCTTAATAAGTATAACGAACTTCAAGAACAAGTTAAAAATGCTCGAACTGATGAAGATTTATTAAGAATTAAAAATACTATTATCCCAGATTACCTTAAATCAGTTGTTGCACAATATAAAAGTAAAATCGATAGCAGTTTAGATGCAACCGATGCAAAAGAATTTGATACAAAACTGCAAACAGCTGAAAAATTTGTTCCTACTGCAGCAACTCAAGGTTCTGGGGGTTCACAAGGTGGTTCAACAATACCTGGAAGTGGGTCTACCAGTTCAACTACCCCTGCTACCAAAGATTTATCTACTGTCAACCAAATTGATGATGTTCTAAAACAAGCTCAAGATAAATTAAAACAAAATGCAGAAACCCTTAACAATAAAGTTGAAGATGCTAGCAAAAAAGCAGAATTTACCAAAGAATTAAATGATGCATATAATCAAACTAATACCGGTTCAGTATTTGTTAATAAACTTGAAAAGATTAAAGAAGTTTATGACAAGATTCAAACACAAAGACAACTTGAAGAAACTAACTTAAAAAATCTGAAAGCACAAATTACTAACCAAATTAATGCATCACTTAATGATTCTGCTAAATCTGCTAAAAAGACTGAATTAGAAAATGAATTAAAATTAGCAGATACATCTACTAAAGCAAATGATGTAAAAACAAAAGTAGAAAAAGAAATTACCGATGCTAAAACTACAGCAACAGCAGTAATTGAAAAATTAAAAGGTAATAACAGATACGATAATTTAAAACAAAGACTTGACCAAAGTAATGATTTAAATAACATCAATACCATCCAAGCTGAAGCAAACAAAGTTTTAAATGACTATAAAAATGAAGTTACTGCTGCGATTAATCAAGTTGAAGATAATTCTACTAAAACCACATTAACAAGTGAAGTAAATGATACCAGCAAACAAACATATACTGAATTATCTAACATCAAAAACAAAGCACAAATCAAATACAAACAAGAACAAATTACTAAAGAAATTAATCAATTATGAAACAAAGATAATTACCAAAATCAAGTTAACGCCACCGATGTTACCTTAGATAAATTAAACAACATCGAATCGCAAGTTCAAGCTGCTAAACGCAATCAAGATACTCAATTAGCTCAAGCTAAAACCGAGGCTAAACAATATATTGATAAAGCAAGCAAAGCAAATGAATATAATAACGAGCTACAAAATGCTACTACCTTAGATGCTGTTAAAACTGTTAAAGATAAAGCGATTAAAGATGTTGAAACTGCTAAGAATGCTGCATTAGCTGAACTAAATAAACTACAAGGTTCTCCAGATTATAATACCTATAATCAACTTATCAACGATACATCTAAAACAGAAAGTGCTTTAAATCAACTTAAAACTAATGTTGAACAAAAAATATCACAAGCTCGCACTGATGCTGAAAATGCTATTAATGCTACATCTGCATCTAATAAAGCAGAATTAATTAAAGAATTAAAGGATACATCTAAAACAGATACATATGCAAAAATTAAATCACTTGAATATGCTGCTAAGGTTCAAGAAAAAGCCGACCCAATTAAAACAAGTATTTCAAGCATTTTATCAAGAGACCAAAGTCCATATACTACTCGATTAACTAGCATCACTTCTACTCATCCGACATCTGAAGCAGATATGAATCAGAAACTTAATGAACTTAATCAATTATCTGCTGATGTAACTACAAAAAATCGCGAACAAACCGTTGCAATCCAGTCTGCTTTACAAGCATTTAACCAACAAGTAGATAAAATTGATGTATCGACTGATAAAAAGAATGAATTTAAAAACCAAGCAGGAAGCAGTGATCCACAAACTATTAAAGATGCTGAAAATAAAGTTACTGAATATCTAAATTCTAAACAACAAGAAATTAATAATTTACTAAATAAATTTATTCCAGTGAATGAGAACGGAGCTAACCGTAAGCAATTTGAAAATGATTTAAAAGGTGCTCACAAAGAATCTGAATATAATGCTTTAAAAGCAAAAATTGAAGCTAAATTTAACGATATTAAAGCAAATGCTGAAGTTGCAAACAAAATCTTTGGTAATGAAAAAAATTCAGAATTTAATACTGCTAAAACAACCGATACCGAAAAAGCATATACAGATTTTACTAACAAAATAAACCAAGAATTTAACAACCTTAAGAACCAAACCAAAGCTTCTTTGGATGGTATCACTAATAATTCTGAAAAAGCAAAATTACAACAACAAATTGATTCAGCACCTACTAAAGCAAAAATCGAAGAAATAAAAACTCAGATACAACTGCAAAAAGATAAAGAATCTGCACTAAACGAAGCAAATAAACTTTCAGATTCTAATGTTCAAAAACAAACTATTATTAATGCTATAAATAATGCTACTACATCTGATGATGTAAATAATCAAAAAACTGCTGCAACAAATGCTTTAAAAACTATTAAAGATAAAGCAACTAATGATTTAAATAAAATTACTGGTGACGTAGCACATGTGCAAGCGCAACAAAACTTACAAAATGCTACCACCGAAGATCAAATTAAAGCAGTTGAAAACACTATTGCAACAACTCTTGCAAATAAGAAAAACGAAGTTCAAAACGAAATCAATCAACTTGCTTCAAATCCTTCAAGTCTTTCTACAACTGGTAAAGACACCATTAGTGATTTAAATAATTTAAAGAAACAAGTTATTGAAGAAGCTAAAAAACAAGCAAAAACTGAAGTAGATAAAATTGCTACAAATAATTCTGAAAAAACTAAGTTAGAATCACAACTTAATAATGTTGCATCAGTTGCACAAGCTAATGAAATCAAAAAGCAAGCTGTTGCTCAACAAAATCATGACCAAGCACTTGCTAGTGCTAAAAGTAACGCATTGCAAATTGTTAATAAATTAGCAGATACAAATAACAAAAAGAATGAATTAAAAAATGCAATAAATGCAGCAACTGATCCTTCCGTCGCACAAGCAAAGGGTCAAGAAGCACAAACTATTTTAAATAATCTAAATAATGAATTCACCAAAACTAAAAACCGTTTTGATGCTAATTCAACAGATTCAGTGTTTGTAACAAACCAACATCCGGCTGATAATGAAAAAGCAATTACCGATGCAACTACTGCTTTAAAAAACGAATTAGCAAAAATTAAGGATAACGCATCTGCTGCTGTTGAGAAGTTAAAAGTTAATACAAGCGCAACAAATGATTCTTCTGAAAATAACGATTATAATCAATTAAAAGAAGCACTTAATAAATATATTACCAATAATCAAATTAATGATCAAGCAACCGAAAGTGATTTAAATAACATCATTAATCAAGTAAATCAAAAACTTAATAATAAAAAATCTGATGTAAAAGCACAAGTTGATGCACTAACACAATCGCAAGAAAAAACCAATTTAGAAAATCAACTTAAATCAACTGATTTAACTAAAAATACTTTGGTAGATATTGAAAATAAAGCCAAAAGACAAAAACAAGTTGATGATACTATTACATATATTAATAATAAAAAATTAAATGCTGATGGGGTGAATAATCAAAACATTATCCCTGATACTGATAAAAATAACTTTATTAATCAAGCAAAACAACCAAATGCAAATCTTGATCAAATAAAGCAAGAAGTTGATAATAAATTTAATGAAATTAAAAATTCTTTAAAAGCTGCTAAAGATGCTGCAAAAGCTGCAATAAATAAACTTCCTGTATCACAACGAAATAATTATTCAATTGATTCACTTACAAAAGTAGCTGATGTCAACGCTAAAAAAACACAAGCAGAGTCTGCTTTAAATACTATTCGTAATGATGTACAAACTGAAATTAATAAACTTGGTAGTTCACAAAAATCTTATTTAGAAAGCAAAAAGAATCAAGAAAACAACGACGGACAAAAATTATTATATCTAAAAGAAGAAGCAAAACGAATTAAAACCAAATCAGATGATGTTAGCTCTTATATCGATTCACAATTTGCAAATAATAATGCTCAAAAAACTTACTTTAAAGATCAAGTAAATTCAACAAACGGAGATAACGAAACAAAACTAGATTCATTAAAAGCAAAAATTACTAAGGTTGCTGCTAAGGTTACTGATGTACAAAATACATTAAATTCAGCTGGATTGCCACATAATGAAGTATCACAATTTACTACTGAACTAGGTAATGCACATGATGAAAGTACATTAGATACTTTAAAAAACAAAATCTTAGTTGCTAAGGCTAAAAATGATGCTTTAAATGAAATAAATAAATTAGATAATAATCAAAAATCAACCTTACAGAGTGAATTGACAAATAATAGTACCCAAAGCATTGATTCATATAATACAATCAAAAATAAAGCAGTACAACTTAAAAAAGATATCGATGCAGCTCAAAGTGAAATTAATAAATTACAATCTGGTAACCAAACTGATTTAAAAACTAAATTATCAAATGCTAAGGATTCATCAACTGCAACAAAAATTAAAAATGATGCAATTACTTTAAAACAACAAGTTGATGCTGCTAAATCACAAATTGATACTATTTTAAACGACAGCAAATATGCATCTAAGAAAAATGACTTAATTAACAATTCATTATATAATGCAACTGATAAAAATAGTATAGATTCTGCTGTTAATGAAGCTAAAAAGTATAAACGTGGTGAAGAAATAAAAGAACTTAAAGATCAAATATCTGGATTGATAAATCGCCTAAGTGATCAAAGTAAGAAAAATGATTTTACCAATAAAAACAATGCAGTAAATAATCACGATTATACCAATGAATCAACTTATAATAGTGATACATCTACTTTAAATAATTTAAAAGCAGAAGTTTCAAATTATTTAAATCAAAAGAAAACTGAAGCACAAAATCAACTTAACCGTCTTAGTTCAACTGGTGCTACCAAAGTATCTAACTATGATTCATTGAAGAATTTAGTTAATTCAGATAATACCACCGAAAGCCAATACCAAAAAGTAGTTACTGATGTAAATTCAGAAATTAATAAACTTAAAGATGATGCTTTAAAAGAAATTAATAAACTACCAAAAGAAATTATTCAATCAAATAATTTAATGGATGGATTAGATGCTACTAATGTAACACAACAAACAATCGAAAATAAAAAGGCTTTAGCAATAGCTCAACAAAAAAATAAGGAAAATATTGCTAATACGATTATTAAACGTCTCGATGGAATCGATGAGCAAAGTAAAAGCAAATTAGCAGATGAATTATCAAAAGCTAAAACTGATACAGAAAAGCAAGATATCATTGATAAAGCACAAGCATCATATACTAATACCATTAATGATATTAAAGATGCTTTAGGAATATCTGAGATTATTCAACAAGGTAGTGGTGAAACTAAAGATCAAACATATAAAAATATCCTACAAATTGATGATGCTAAGAAAAAAGAAATTGAAAAAGCAATATCTGATGGAGATAGTGCTAAGTTAGCAGAGATAAAAAAAGAAATTGATGCTAAGAAAAAAGAAATCGCTGATAAAGCCAAAGCAGAAGAACAAAAAAGATATAATGATGCTGTAAGCAAATCACAAAAAGCATTTGATAATCATGGATTATTAGGTTCTAATAGTGGATATTCTAATATATATACAGATGAACTAAAAAATCTTGCTGAAAGTTTAAATAAAAAGCGAGAATCAATAATAAAAGATAATACTTTATCGCAAGATGAAAAAATCACTAAATTAACAGACATTGAAAAACAAGCTAATGCTATATTCATGGGTATAAATGATCGTTTATCTCACGACTTAGAGGTAATTAAAACAAAAGATCCATCATTTTATAATAACTACAAAGGATATATCGATTCTTTTAATAGTATTAGAGATATCGATTATTCAACATTTAGATATCAAGCGATCATCAAGAAATACAATGAATCACAATTTAATGATCAAAAACAACAAATTCAAAATCTAAGAAATCAACTTAAAAACATCATTGCTCCTTTAGATGGTGATGCAATGTATTCACAACTACTTACACAAGCAGATTCTACTACAGATAACTCATTAGTATCCAAATTCCAAAACATAGTTAATGACAGACTTGAAAAATTAAGACATGAAGCTCTTGCTGCAGTTACTGCAAAACTTGGTGATGCTACAGCAGCTAATAATAATAATAATAAACGTGCTGATTGAAACAACCGTATCAATAACAGCAGTTCTACTAATACTTATAAAGCATTTAAAGCAATTATGGATGAAATTGATAAATATTCACCAAATTCACAAACTGATGCATATGTTGGTGAACAAGGTGATCACGACGCTAATGTTGCTAATGGTAATTTCTTTGATACCAAATCAAATCCATTATTCGGATGACAACAATTTAGATTACCTGATAATGTACAAAAACAACTTTCGAATGCAATTGCAAATTCGACTGGTGATGCAAAAATTGCTGCACAAAAGAAATTCTTAAATTCTTTATTTGACTACCGTTCATTCCAAGTCTTTAAGGAATATCTATTAAACAACTTCTTTAAAGTAAATCCACAACCACTTACTGCAGATATTACTTTTGATGTAAGTAAAAAAATCAAAGAGTGAGCCCCTACCCAAATATCTGGTTTAGAAACAGGTGATTCACATATCGGAAATTACTACAAAGAACTTGCTTTAAAATGATATCACTATGTAACTAGACCACAACCTGGTAAGGAAACTACAAATCAACCACAAGTTACTTTATTTACCAAAGAACAAGCAAACTTCATGATTGGAGAAGTTATGAACCCACGTGCTAAGAAGTTTGCTCGTAATGTTATTGTAGAATCAAAACGACTTGCCTTTAATCAAAAAGTTAAATATTTAGACTTATTGGCTAAATCCGTTTCTAGAAATGACATCTTAACAGTATTGAGAAAAGTAAATGCAGATGATCCAACCTTACCAACATCTATTTCGCCAAACTATTCTGCTTCACATTATTGAAAATATGAAGATACAGACTGAATTCGAAACAATATACCTGGTTCAAGACTTGATCCAGCTTGACCACAACTTTATAGTATTGACACAAGTTATGGTGGAGTATATATGAACTTTGATAAAATTAAATAAGATGTAAAAAACTAATGCAATTTGCGTTAGTTTTTTACATCTGATTTAGAAAAATTTTTGTTTTGTTTGTTTTGGTATGATATAATAAAAATAATGGATAAAAAGCAAGAAATAAAATTTATTGATTTGTTTGCTGGTATAGGTGGATTTCGACTTGGTTTAGAAAGTAATATAACCAAGTGTGTTTTTGCTTGCGAAATTGATGCACATGCAGCAACAATGTATCAAGCAAATTTTGGTGATGATCCTAGTTGCGATATTAGCAATCTGGATGCTAAGAATATTCCAGATTTTGATATCCTATGTGCTGGGTTTCCTTGTCAAGCATTTTCGATATCAGGAAAGCAAAAAGGATTCAACGATGCAATTCGTGGAACCTTATTTTTTGATATCATTAGAATCTTAAGGGAAAAGAAACCAAAAGCATTCATCTTAGAAAATGTTGCTAATTTATTAAAACACGATAAGGGAAATACCTTCTTTATTATGCAAAAAACATTAACTGAATTAGGATATACAGTTTCATACAAAGTTTTAAATGCAAAAGATTTTGGTGTTGCTCAAAATCGAGCAAGAATTGTAATCGTAGGAAATAACCAAGGGAAAGTGTTTGATTTTGATAAAATCAAAATCAATCCAGTTAGTTCAATGAAAGAATTTTTAGATAAAGATGCTAACGAATATCTAAATCAAAATGAATACACATTATTAGATCAATCACAAATAAAAATACAAAAATCTGGATTAATTTTTATCGGATATCGAAATAAAAAGATTCGTAATAAAGGCATTGATAAAGAAACCATGCATCTATCAAGAGTGCATAAACAAGTGAATCGGATTTATTCTTCAAAAGGACTAGTTCCAACAATTACATCGCAAGAAAAAAGTGGAAGATACTTTATTCATAATAACAATAAAGTCAGAAAATTAACATTAAATGAGTGTTATAAGCTGATGGGTTTCCCTGATTACTTTAAGAAAATCGAACCAACTTCAAAATTATATGAAAGAATAGGCAATAGTGTTTGTGTACCAATGATAAGGCAAATTGCTAATGAAATGATACATCAGTTTTGAGATAATAGGGAGAATATGGATATAACAACATTTTTAGAAAATATTTATAAAGAGTCTTTGACTTTCACATCAGTTGACAAAACAAATTTAAATAATAAACAAAAACATAATATTCAAATAATAGTTGATCACGAAGAAGGTTATAAAGGGGTTTTTACAGTTTTAGTTACTTCCTTAGTCTATAAAATTCTACATCCACACCAAGACATTAGATTACATCAAGCAAATATGAAAAATGGATATAGTGGAAGAAGTTTTGATGCAAAATATATTACACCTTTTTTAAAACAAAAACAGTTTTTAGGTGCAATGAAGGAATCAGGATGAACAACTAGAACCTTAGAACAAAATTTCGCTTATAATTTAGATTATCCAGGTAAAATAAGTAACATAGATATCAAGAATGCATTTTTAAGTATTTTATATGATGTGCAAGAATTAAATATTGATCCACGGTTATATTTAAAATCTCTGTTTGCATTAAGTATTAAACAAAAAGAGATAAAATCTGTGAATATTTTAAATCCCATTACTAATAAGACACAAATAACAATTGATGATATTATTAATCTTTTAAATCAACATTTTTATTACAATTATAAATCACGCGGCGCATCAATTCTACCTGTTATTGCTTTATATAGCATCTATCAATGTATCCTAAAAGAAAATCATAGATATAAAGACAAAATTTTAAATCCACTTAGTTCACATTACAGTAGTGATAAAAGTTCCAAGAATGTTGCTGATATAATCATCAAAAATAAGGATGGTTCACTATTTGAAGCAATTGAAGTTAAATTTAATATAAAAGCTAATGATATATTACTTGCCGATTCATACATAAAGTTTAAAAACACTAGTATCCAAAGATTTTATTTGCTTTCTACGGTAAAGCAAGATGAAACAGAAAGAATTAATCAACTTATCAATAAAATCAAACTTGAACACGGTTGTCAAGTAGTTGTAAATGGTGTATTAGAATCGATAAAGTATTATCTAAGACTTTTGCATAATACTGAAAATTTCATCGAAAATTATATTAACAATATGAAAGAAAACAACGAGATAAATTCTGAGCATAAAATTGCTTGAAATCATATAATTAATGATTTTAAAAATACATAAATATGTTTAACAACAAAAGGAGTATAATATTATAATACTTCGAGAAAGGATGATATGAAATATTTTAAGTCAAACTTATTAAAATATATATTAGCTATCTCTCTTTCTTCTATCGGTTCTGAAGCATTTAAACTTAGTAGTTCATTATATATCTTTAAATTTACTGGTGATTTTTGGGTTGTGTCTCTACTTTATATTCTAATGCAACTTCCTGCCTTAATTATTTATTTATTTGCTAATAAAATTATAAAATTTTTAAAAGATAAAAATGCTTTATTTTTGGTAGATATTTTAAGTGCTATAACACTTATCATTCCCTTTGTTGCTTTCTTTTTTATATTCAAAAATGCACATACACCTTGATTTTCTTACTTATTACTTTCTATTAATATATTAATTTCCTTAATTCACTCATATCGATTTATTCATCTAAAAAATATTGTATATCATTATGCGAGTTCACAAAAAGAGTTAAGAAACATTAATACTGGATTTTCGATAGCTATTTCACTTGGAATATTCATATCACCAATACTTTCTTTATTTTTTGTGTATCTGGAATTTTATTTATTAATCCTATTCAACATATCTACTTATTTAATTTCTGGATTTCTTTATATTTCAAGCAAACCTAGCGAAAAAGCTTATGAATTTGTAAAAACAAACACTGATGTAAATATAAAACCGATATGATATAAATGGGTTTATATCATATCAATATCAATTTTTATTGGAATATTTTTATATCCAAAGAATTCAGGTTTAATTCCTTTCTTTAAGTATACTAATTTTGATTATTCACAATGGATGTTTTATTTAACAATACTAATGTCTGGAGTTGCTTTTGTAACAGGACTAATCCTTATAATTCTTAATAATAAAAATGTCAAAATAAATATCAATACCAGTTGGCTAATTTTGATAATGACTTTAATTAATCTAAGTTGATTTTTTGTAGATTTATCATCTTCGAAATTTATATCTACTATTTACTATATTATCATAAATGTAATTCAACAATTTCTTTTTAGTATTATGCTTCCGAATTATTATGATGAAACATATAAACTGTAAAGTAGGACAAAAAGATTAACAATTAATTCTGTTAATCTTTTTGTTTTATTAA